>JADYZO010000078.1 GCA_020853135.1 Gammaproteobacteria bacterium | reverse complement strand
GGCTGCCCGCAAAGGGCAGCTCCAGGTGCAGCTCGTCGATGCGTCGCATCAGCACCAGGTCCGCCGCCGTGACCGGCGCAGCCTGGTAGTACACCGAGGAACGGCACAGTCCGAGCAGCTGCGCCTGACCTGCCAGGCGATTTTCGGACCAGCTGATTCTTGAGAGGATGGCTCCCCTGGGTCAAGCGAGGGAGCCATGAAGAAGACCCGATTCTTGGAAGAGCAGATGGTGAAGATCCTGCGGGAGGCCGACGCGACGCCCGTCGCGGTGGTGGCCACGAAACACGGGATCAGCGATCAGACGATTTACCTGTGGCGCAAGCGCTTCGGCAAGCTCGAAGCGGTCGATGTGCGCCGCCTGCGTCACCTCGAGCAGGAGAACGCGCGGCTGAAGAAGCTGGTGGCCGAGCGGGATCTGGAGCTCGAGGTCATGAAGGAGGTGGCGGCAACAAGATGGTGAGCGCACGCGTGTGCCGGGACCAGGTGCGCCTATAGGGCTGGTGGTCATCGTGGTGTTCTCCCGGTTCAGGGCAATGTCTGGTACCCCAAACTTAAACCAGAACTCACGATGGCCGCCGTCCCGGCGGCCCGACCGGCTTCAACCCCGCCGACGATCGCCGGCGGCTCAGCCCGTCACTCGTACACCACGGCGGGGGACGTCACCGAGGTGGCATCTGCCCGGGGCCGGAATCGAACCGGCACGACCCTTGCGGGTCTGCGGATTTTAAGTCCGCTGCGTCTACCAGTTCCGCCACCCGGGCACGGCTGGCACCAGCAGGATCGGTCGCGGGAGACCACCGCGGGGCTGCGGCGGATGTGGAGGCTAGGGTCGGAATCGAACCGGCGTACACGGCTTTGCAGGCCGCTGCATGACCACTCTGCCACCTAGCCCCGGCGTGCTGGTGCGGCCCCGCACTCTAGCACAGCGCCTGCCCGCGGGATCGCGCATGCAGCACGGCCTGGCCGCTGTGGCGCCAGGGCCTGCCGTGCCTGGAGGGGTTCTGGAGCGGGAAACCGGGCTCGAACCGGCGACCTCAACCTTGGCAAGGTTGCGCTCTACCAACTGAGCTATTCCCGCCTCACGAGAGCGCCATATGGTATCGGCGTGCGCCGCGCTGTCAAGGAAGCGCTCAGGATTCGCCGGCCGGCCCCGGCCAGGCGGCCTTGATGTAGCCCACCATCGACCAGACGGTGATGCCCGCGGCGACGATCAGCAGGGCCAGGCCGATGTCGTACACCGGCACCCCGTACAGGTCGTGGGTGTACAGCATGGCGCCCAGGCCGATCATCTGCATGGTGGTCTTGGCCTTGCCGATGCCCGAGACCGCCACCCGGCTGCGGGCGCCGAGTTCCGCCATCCACTCGCGCAGCGCCGACACCGCGATTTCCCGCCCGATGATGATGGCCGCCACCAGGGCGATGACGATGCGCGGATCGGCCTGCACGAGCAGGATCAGCGCCACCGCCACCATGAGCTTGTCGGCCACCGGGTCGAGGAAGGCGCCGAATTTCGACGTCTGCCCCAGGCGGCGCGCCAGGTAGCCATCGAGCAGGTCGGTCAGCCCGGCCAGCGTGAACACCAGGCAGGACAGGGGCTTCGACCACTGTCCCGGCCAGTAGAAGACCACCGCCACCGCCGGTATGGCGGCGATGCGCAGCCAGGTCAGCGCCGTGGCGACGTTGAACTGCGGGTAATGACGCGTGTCCGTGGTGGTCTCGGGCTGCATGGTCGGGGCATTTTAGCCCCTGCGGGCCGCGCGGGCAGTGCTTTCAGCCCGCATCGTCATGCAGGCGCGCATAGATCCGCGCGGCCAGCGTGCGGCTGACGCCCGCCGTGGTCGCGAGGTCCTCGACCCCCGCCCGGGCGATCCCCTGCAGCCCGCCGAAGTGCTGCAGCAGCGCGCGGCGGCGCCGCGGCCCGAGGCCGGGGATGTCCTCCAGCAGGGAGCCGGCCTGCCGGCGTGCCCGCCGCTGGCGATGCCCGGTCAGCGCGAAGCGGTGCGCCTCGTCACGCAGCTGCTGCAGCAGGTGCATCGCCGGGCTGTCGGCCGGCAGGGCGAGCGCTGCGCCATCGCCCGGGCGGAAGATGCGGTCCGCGGAGGCCCGCCGCCCCTCCCCCTTGGCGATCGAGAAGAGCGGCAGCGAACCCAGCCCGAGCTCCTCGAGGACTTCGCCCACACGCGCCAGCTGCGCGCGCCCGCCATCCACCAGCAGGAGATCCGGCAGTACCGCCCCGGCGGCCTTCCCGCGCGCGAAGCGCCGCGCCACCGCCTCCGCCAGGGCCGCATAGTCGTCCCCGCCCACCCCGCCACGGATGTTGTAGCGCCGGTAATCCGCCCGGGCCGGCCCGCTCGCATTGAACACCACGCAGGACGCCACCGTCTCCCCGCCCTGGGTGTGGCTGATGTCGAAGCACTCCAGGCGCCCGGGCACCGCGGGCAGGGCGAGTGCTTCGGCGAGCTGTCCGAGCTGTTCCTGCAGGGTCGCGGCCGCCGCGGCGCGGGTCCGCGCGGCCGCCCGGGCATTGCC
Organism: Gammaproteobacteria bacterium; assembly: GCA_020853135.1. Classification (GTDB taxonomy): domain Bacteria; phylum Pseudomonadota; class Gammaproteobacteria; order Steroidobacterales; genus QUBU01. Next base: position 52,062 of record JADYZO010000078.1, on the reverse strand, counting down.
GAGCGCCATCTCGATCCAGCGCCGGCGCCGGCCGCGCACCCGCTGGCGCAGCGCCACCGGGTGGCCGGCCTGCGCGCCGAGCATCTGTCCGAGCAGCGGGGCATCCTCGACCGGCCCGGACACGAGGATCTCCGGTGGTGGCGGCTGGCCGAGGTAGTGCTGGACGATGAAGGCCGGCAGCACCTCCGCCGCGGAGGTGCCCGCCGCGGTGCGCGGGAACAGCGTCCGGCTGCCCAGCACCCGCCCGCCGCGGATCATCAGCACGGCCACGCAATACTGTCCCTGCTCCTGCGCCAGCGCGAGCGCATCGAGGTCGGTTTCACCGCCGCTGTCGATGGCCTGCTGCTGCTGCACGTGCCGGATGGCGGCGATCTGGTCGCGGTACCGCGCGGCACGCTCGTAGTCCAGTTGCGCCGCGCTCGCCTCCATCCGCGTCACCAGCGCATCGAGCACGTCCGCGCCGCGCCCCTCGATGAACCGGATGGCATCCTCCACGTCGCGGCGATAGTCGTCCGCGCTGACCAGCCCGACGCAGGGCGCCGTGCAGCGCTGGATCTGGTATTGCAGGCAGGGCCTGCTGCGGTTGGCGAAGAACGAATCGGTGCACTGGCGCACGCGGAACAGCTTCTGGATCTGCTGCAGCGTCTCGCGCACGGCACCGGCACCCGGGAACGGCCCGAAGTAGCGGCCGCCACCGCTGCGGCTGCCACGATGGAATTCGAAGCGCGGGAACTCCTGGCCGGTGGTCACGTGGATGTAGGGGTAGCTCTTGTCATCGCGCAGCACCACGTTGAAACGCGGCCTGTGCTCCTTGATGAGGTTGTACTCGAGGAGCAATGCCTCCTGCTCGGTCGCGGTGACCGTCACGTCCATGCCCGCCACCGCGCGCAGCAGCGTGGTGGTCTTGGCATCCTGCGGGCGGCTGCCGAAGTAGCTGCCGACGCGCCGGCGCAGGTCGCGCGCCTTGCCGACGTAGAGCACCCTGCCCTCGGCATCGAGCATGCGGTAGACCCCCGGCCGGTGGGTCAGCGTGCGGAGGAATTCCGCGGCATCAAACGCGGCGGTCATGGGCCGGGGCATCCGCCCCGTCCAGTTCGGCACGGATGGCGGCAAAGACCTCGTGGAACATGGCCGGCGTCAGCCGCCGGGTCTGGGTGTTGTAGCGGCTGCAGTGGTAGCTGTCGAACAGCCGCAGCCCGCCCGGCAGGAGGTGGCAGCGGTGGTGGCCGAACGCTGCGCTCGAGGCCTTGAGCCCCAGCGCGCGCAGCGTGGCGCCGTGCGCGATGGCACCGAGTGCCAGGACCAGGCCATCCGCCGGCAACATCGCCAGCTCCCCGCGCAGGAAGGCATTGCAGTTGCGCACCTCGGCCGGCAGCGGCCGGTTCTGCGGCGGCACGCAGCGCACGGCGTTGGTGATGCGGCAATCCCGCAGCACCAGCCCGTCGGTTGCCGAGCTGCTGAGCGGTGCGCTGGCAAAGCCAAAGGCATGCAGGGTCGCGTACAGCAGCAGGCCGGCATGGTCGCCGGTGAAGGGGCGCCCGGTGGCATTGGCACCGTGCAGGCCGGGCGCCAGCCCGACAACGAGCAGCCGCGCTGCAGGATCACCGAAGGACGCCACCGGGCGCGCGTGATAGGCGGGGTGCTTCCGGCGCGTCTCCTGCAGGAAGTCCGCCAGCCGCGGGCAGCGCGTGCAATCCGCGCTGAACGTCGTGCCTTCCGGCGTGATCGGCGGGCTGGCCACGCTTCAGCCGCGGTCGGCGATGCGCATGGCGACTTCCAGCGCCTGCTCGTAGTTCAGGCGCGGATCGACCTGGCTGCGGTAGGCGCGGTGCAGGTCCTGCTCGGTCAGGCCGCGGGCACCACCGATGCACTCGGTGACATGATCCCCGGTCAGCTCGAGGTGCACGCCACCGAGCTGGCTCCCCTGCTCCGCGTGGATGCGGAACGCGGCTTCGAGCTCCTCGAGGATGCGGTCGAAGCGCCGTGTCTTGATGCCCGAGCCGAGCACCTCGGTGTTGCCGTGCATGGGATCGCAGACCCAGAGCACGCCGGCGCCGGCCGCGCGCACCGCCCGGATCATCGCCGGCAGCAGCGCATCGATCCGCTGTGCGCCCAGGCGGTGGATGAAGGTGAGGCGGCCCGGCTCGTTGCCGGGGTTGAGCACCCCGGCCAGGCGGCACAGCTCATCGGGCGTCGTGGCCGGCCCGATCTTCACGCTGACCGGGTTGGCCACCCCGCGGAAGAACTCCACGTGGGAGCCGTCCAGCGCCGCGGTGCGTGCGCCGATCCAGGGATAGTGCGTGGTCAGGTCATACCAGCGGCTGCGATGCCGGAGCCAGCGGGTCTGCGCCTGTTCGTAGCAGAGGTTCAGCCCCTCGTGCGAGGCGTAGAAGTCGATCCGCCGTCCGTCGTCGATCGTCTGCCCGGTGACCGACTCGAAGAAGGCCATCGCATCGGTCACCCGGCGCACCACCTCGCGGTAGCGATCCGCCATGGGCGAATGGCTGACGAAATCCAGGTCCCAGTTCTCCGGGTGGTGGATGTCGGCAAAGCCGCCGTCGATGAGCCCGCGCACGAAGTTCAGCGTCAGGGCCGCGCGCTCGTAGCCGCGCAGCATCAGCGCCGGGTCGGGCTCGCGGTCCTCGGCGGTGAAGGCGTTGCGATTCACCAGGTCGCCGCGATAGCTCGGCAACACGCGCCCCTCGCGGGTCTCCATGTCCTCCGAGCGGGGCTTGGCATACTGCCCGGCGATGCGCCCCACGCGCACGACCGGCCGCTTCAGCCCCGCCGCGATCACCACGCTCATCTGCAGCAGGATCTTCAGCTTCTGGACGATGTTCTCCGAGGTGCAGTCGGCGAAGGTCTCGGCGCAGTCCCCGCCCTGCAGGACGAAGGCCCGGCCTTGCTGGGCCAGAGCCAGGCGGCCCTTGAGCGCCTCGATCTCCCAGCTGGTGACCAGCGGCGGCAGCTGGGCAAGCTGCGCCAGGGCGTCCGCGAGCGCGGCCGCATCGCGATAGGCCGGCATCTGGGTGACCCTGCGGGCCTGCCAGCTCGCGGGGGACCAGGCGGGTGCTGACGGATGGCTGTCCATGGGTCCGCCATTCTAGCGGCTCCCACCGGGGACGGGCCCGGGCAGGACCCGGCAGCCCTGCTATGATCCCGGGCATGAAGGTCAAGCCAGGGGCACTGCCCGCCTGCGTGGGCTCCATGCTGGTGGCGCTGCTGCCGGCTACCGCACCGGGCGCGCCACAGGAGCCCGCGAACGCCACCGGCACTGCGCTGCGGCTGGAGATCCGCGGAGCCATCGGCCCGGCCACCAGCGACTACATCGTGCGCGGCATCGAGGCCGCGCAAGCGGGCGGCGCGCGCCTCGTGATCATCGAGATGGACACCCCGGGCGGGCTCGATGCCTCGATGCGCGACATCAACAAGGCGATCCTCGCCTCGACGGTGCCGGTCGCGAGCTTCGTCAGCCCGGCCGGCTCCCGTGCGGCGAGCGCCGGCACCTACATTCTCTATGCGAGTCACCTGGCCGCCATGGCCCCGGCCACCCACCTTGGCGCCGCGACACCGGTGCAGATCGGCGGTGGCGATGCGGGCAGTGCCCCGGCATCCGGGCCAGGGGCCGCCGCCGATGAGGCGGCCAGGCCCGCCTCGCCTCCCGGCTCGGCGATGGAGCGCAAGGTCGTCAACGATGCTGTCGCCTACATCCGCGGGCTGGCCACGCTGCGCCAGCGCAACGCCGACTGGGCCGAGCGTGCGGTGCGTGACGCCGCCAGCCTTACCGCGGAGGCCGCCCTGCGGGAGGGCGTCATCGATTTCATCGTGCCCGATACCCGCGCGCTCCTCGCCACCGCACAGGGGCGCACCGTCAGGATCGGCGAAGCCCTGGTCACGCTCGACACGCAGGCCCTGCAGGTCGTCCGCCACGATCCCGACTGGCGCACCCGCCTGCTGGCGACCATCACCGACCCGAACGTGGCCTACATCCTGCTGCTGGTCGGCATCTACGGGCTGGTCCTCGAGGGCTACAACCCCGGCGGCTACCTGCCGGGCGTGGTCGGCGCGATCTGCCTGCTGCTCGCGCTGTTTGCCTTCCAGGTGCTGCCCGTCAACTTCGCCGGCCTCGGCCTGATCGCGCTCGGCGTGGCGCTGCTCGTGGCCGAAGCCTTCGTGCCGAGTTTTGGTGCGCTGGGGCTCGGCGGCATCGCCGCCTTCGTGTTCGGCTCCATCCTGCTGCTCGACACGGACGTCCCGGGCTTCAGCGTCTCGCGCGGCCTCATCGGCTCGGTGGCCGGCCTCGCCAGCCTCGCCCTGCTCGGGCTGATGCTGCTCCTGGTGCGGGTGCGGCGCCGTCCGGTGGTGAGCGGCCGCGAGGCGCTGCTCGGCGATACCGCCGAGGCGCTCGAAGACTTCACCGGCTCGGGTGCCGTGTTCGTCCAGGGTGAACGCTGGACGGCCCGCTGCCCGCAGGCGGTGCACAAGGGAGACCGCCTGCGCATCGTGCGCGTCAGGGGCCTGCTGCTCCACGTCGAGCCAGCCGGCCCCGGCCAGCCAGACTGATCCGTAAAGCCCCCGGAGGATCGCCCCATGCCCGTCATCATCTTCGTCGCCGTCCTGGTCGCCCTGCTGTTGTTCAGCAGCATCAAGGTCCTGAAGGAATACGAGCGCGGCGTGACCTTCACGCTCGGGCGCTTCACCAGCGTGCAGGGCCCCGGGCTGATCCTCGTCATCCCGGGTCTGCAGCAGATCATGCGCGTGGACCTGCGTGTCATCGTCTTCGACGTCCCCCCGCAGGACGTCATTTCGCGCGACAACGTCTCGGTGAAGGTCAACGCCGTGGTCTACTTCCGGATCGTCGACCCGGAGAAGTCCGTGATCCAGGTGGCCAACGTCTTCGAGGCCACCAGCCAGCTGGCGCAGACGACGCTGCGCTCGGTGCTCGGCCAGCACGAGCTCGACGAGATGCTGGCCGAGCGCGACAAGCTCAACGGCGACATCCAGAAGATCCTCGACCGCCAGACCGATGTCTGGGGCATCAAGGTCTCCAATGTCGAGATCAAGCACATCGACCTCAACGAGAGCATGGTGCGGGCCATCGCCGCGCAGGCCGAGGCGGAGCGCTCCCGGCGCGCCAAGGTCATCCATGCGGAGGGTGAGAAGCAGGCTTCCGAGATGCTGGCTGCGGCGGCGCAGATGCTGGGCTCGCAGAAGCAGGCGCTCCAGCTGCGCTACCTGCAGACACTCACCGAGATCGCCAAGGACCGCAGCAACACCATCGTGTTCCCGGTGCCGATGGACCTGGTGGAGGCCTTCCTCGAGCGCAAGCGCGAGGGCTGAGGCCCGCCGCGCCAGCGACGCATCAGCCCCGGAGCTTGGCCTCGCGCCAGAAGCGGTCGAGCTCGCCAGCCGTCAGCGCGGCCCAGCCCCGGCCGTCTTCGTCGACACGCTGCTCGACATGCGCGAAGCGGCGCTCGAACTTCGCATTGGCCTGCCGCAATGCTTCCTCGGGATCGACGCCCGCATGGCGCGCGAGACTGGTCACGGCGAAAAGCAGGTCGCCGATTTCTTCGCCGAGGGTGCCGGGCGAGGCAGCCGCAGCTGCCTCGACTTCCTCCAGTTCCTCGCGCACCTTGGCCGCGACACCGGCGAGATCCGGCCAGTCAAAGCCGACCCCGGCGGCGCGCCGCCCCAGCTTGGCGGCCCGGGCCAGCGCGGGGATCGCGCGGGCAACCCCGCCCAGCACCTGGTCGCGCGCCCTTTCCGCGGCCTTGAGGCGCTCCCAGGCCAGGCGCTGCTCGTCGGCCGAGGCGATGCGCTCGCCGCCGAACACGTGCGGGTGGCGGCGGATGAGCTTGTCGCAGATGCCGGCCACGACGTCGTCGAAGCCGAATTCGCCGAGTTCCCGCGCCATCTGCGCGTGGAACACGACCTGCAGGAGCAGGTCGCCCAGTTCCTCGCGCAAGCCGGCGTGATCGCCACGCTCGATGGCATCGGCCACCTCGTAGGCCTCCTCGATCGTGTACGGCGCGATGCTGCGGAAGTCCTGCTCACGGTCCCAGGGGCAGCCCGTGGCCGGATCACGCAGGCGTACCATGATATCGAGCAGTTTCTCGATGTTATCAGTAACCATCTGTTTTCACGATGATTGACAAGGTATGGAGCATCTTGGCCGTCGCCCCCCAGATGCGGTGCCCCGCGTAGTGGTACTCGAACACCGGCACCTCCACGCCGCGCAGGAGATGGATCGACGTCATGAGGTTCACGGGGTCCAGGATGAACGCCAGGGGCACCTCGAAGGCCTCCGCCACCTCGAAGGTGTCGGGCCGCAACTCGATGTCGGCGGACAGGAACCCGACCACCGGCGTCACGACGAAGCCGGTCACGATCGCCTGTGCCGGCAGGTAACCGGCCACGGTGACGCGGCTCGCCTCGATACCGAGCTCCTCACCCGCCTCGCGCAGCGCGGTGGCGAGCGGCCCGGCGTCCCCGCGCTCGACGCGCCCGCCCGGGAAACTGACCTGCCCGGGATGGTCGCGCAGGTGGTCGGTCCGCCGGGTCAGCAGCACCGACAGGCCGGGCGCGCGCTCCACGAGGGGCAACAACACCGCAGCGGGCACCAGCGGCGCGGGAAACAGCGCTGCCGCTGCTGCCGGCGGCCATGCCGCGCGCGCCTGCGCCTCGGGGTCCGCCGGAGCCACCGAATCGTGCAGGCGCTGTGCGATCCGCGTCCTGGTGGTCACGCTGCCGCGGGCGGCGGCCTCAGCCCTTGATGCCGCCGCGGGTGAGGTCCATGGCATCGAGCAGGCGGTCGAGTTCGGCCTCGGTGAGGTCGGTCTGCTCACGGGCCACCTCGCGGATGGGCCGCCCCTCGGCGTAGGCCTTCTTGGCGATGGCCGCGCCCTTCTCGTAGCCGATGACCGGGTTCATGGCGGTCACCAGGATCGGGTTGCGGTCCAGCGCCTCGGCCAGCTTGGCCTCATTGACCTTGAAGCCCTTGATGGCCTTGTCCGCGAGCACGCGGCTTGCCGCCGCCAGCAGGCTGGCACTCTGCAGGACGTTGTAGGCCACCAGGGGCAGCATGACGTTGAGCTGGAAGTTTCCCGACTGGCCGGCCACCGCGACGGTCACGTCGTTGCCCATGACCTGGGCTGCCACCATGGCCACCGCCTCGGGGATCACCGGGTTGACCTTGCCCGGCATGATGCTGCTGCCCGGCTGCAGGGCGGGCAGCTGGATCTCGCCGAGGCCCGCGAGCGGGCCGCTATTCATCCAGCGCAGGTCATTGGCGATCTTCATCAGCGAGACGGCGAGCACGCGCAGCTGGCCGGAGAGCTCCACCGCCGTGTCCTGCGTGCTCATGGACTCGAAGTAGTTCTCCGAGGCGCGGAACTGCACCCCCGTGTGCTCGCTGAGGAGCACCGCCACCTTGGCGCCGAACTTCGGGTGGGCATTGATGCCGGTGCCGACCGCAGTGCCCCCCTGGGCCAGGCGCCCGAGCCGTTGCAGGCACTCGGTGAGCCGCGCATGCGCATTGGCGACCTGACAGGCCCAGCCGGACAACTCCTGGCCGAGGCGCACGGGCATGGCATCCATGAGGTGCGTGCGCCCGGTCTTCACCACCCCATCGGTCTCCTGCGCCTTGGCCTCCAGGGTCTCCTGCAGGTGGGCGAGTGCCGGCAGCAGGTCCTCGGCCAGCACCAGGGCGGCGCTGAGGTGGATCGCGGTGGGGATGACGTCGTTGCTGCTCTGGCCCATGTTGACGTCATCGTTGGGATGGATTGCCGTGTTGCCCCGCTTGCCGGCGAGATGCGCAATCACCTCGTTGGCATTCATGTTGGAGCTGGTGCCTGAACCGGTCTGGAACACGTCGATCGGGAACTGGGCGTCGAACTGCCCGCCGGCCACCTCCAGCGCCGCGGACTGGATGGCGCGCGCCTTGCCCGTCGTCAGCAGCCCGAGCTCGCCGTTGGCGCCGGCAGCCGCCCACTTGATGAGGCCGAGCGCCCGGATGAAGGCGCGCGGCATGGGCAGCCCGCTGATCGGGAAGTTGTCCACGGCGCGCTGGGTCTGCGCCCCCCACATCGCCTGCTCGGGCACCCGCAACTCGCCCATGCTGTCGCGCTCGACCCGGTAACCGTTGTCCGCCATCGCCTGCTCCTGGATTGCAGTCGGCCGGCGCGCGCCCGTGGCGGGGCCGGCCATGCCTTGGTGTATGATTCGGGCCGCAAAGTATAGGTCCTTTTCGGCTGACGGGCATGAACGAACAATTGGCGCTGACGGCAATCTCGCCCCTGGATGGCCGCTACGGGGCGAAGCTCGACGCCTGCCGCGAACTGTTCAGCGAGCAGGGCCTGATCCGGCGCCGCGTCCTGGTGGAGGTGCGCTGGCTGCAGTTCCTGGCCAAGCGCGGTGAACTCGCCGACTTCCCTGCCGTCTCCCCCGTGGTGCACGACTGGCTCGACCGCCTCGTGGCGGGCTTCGGCTACCAGGAAGCCAGCCGCGTCAAGGCCATCGAGAAGACCACCAACCACGACGTCAAGGCCGTCGAGTACTTCATCGGCGAACAGCTGGCCGGGGACGCCGAGCTGGCACGCCTGCGCCCGTTCCTGCATTTCGCCTGCACGTCCGAGGACATCAACAACGTGGCCTATGCGCTCATCCTGCGCAGCGCGCGCGATGACCACGTGGTGCCGGCCCTGCGCACGCTGGTGGCGCGCCTGCGCGGCATGGCCCGCGCAGGCGCGACCCTGCCCATGCTCGCGCGCACCCACGGCCAGCCGGCCAGTCCGACGACGCTGGGCAAGGAGCTCGCCAACTTCGCCTGGCGGCTGCAGCGCCAGCTGGCCATCCTGGAGGCCGTGCCGGTGCTCGCCAAGCTCAATGGCGCGGTCGGCAACTTCAACGCCCACCTCGTCGCCTATCCGGGCGTGGACTGGCCCGCGCTGTCACGCGATTTCCTCCACTCGCTGGGGCTCGAGGCCAATCCCTTCACGACGCAGATCGAGCCGCATGACTGGATGGCCGAGTACTTCGATGCGCTGGCGCGGATCAACACCATCCTCATCGATGCCGCGCGGGACTTCTGGGCCTACATCTCCATCGGCTACTTCCGCCAGCGCCCCCAGGCGCGCGAGGTCGGCTCCTCGACGATGCCGCACAAGGTCAACCCCATCGATTTCGAGAACGCCGAGGGCAACCTCGGCGTCGCCAACGCGCTCCTGCAGCACTTTTCGGCCAAGCTGCCGGTCTCGCGCTGGCAGCGCGACCTCTCCGACTCCACAGTGCTGCGCAACGTGGGCGTGGCCATCGCCCACGGCCTGCTGGCGTACCAGGCGCTCGCGGCCGGACTCGACAAGCTCGATGCCGATCCGGCCCGGCTGGCAGCCGACCTCGAGGCCAACTGGGAGGTGCTCGCCGAGGCCGTGCAGACCGTGCTGCGCAAGCACGGTTACAGCGACGCCTACGAGCAGCTGAAGGCGCTGAGTCGCGGCCGACAGTTGCGCCCGGATGACCTGCGCACGTTCATCAGCGGGCTGGACATCCCGCGCACCGCGCGCGATGCACTGCTGCAACTCACCCCGGCGACGTACACCGGGGCCGCCGGGCAGCTGGTGGCCGGCCTGGACGGCAGCTCCTGACCCGCGGCCGCCGGCCGCAGCATCCCCGAACTGTGACGTCGTTGGCACGGCCGGCGCCAGGGTCGCCCCTAGACTGTGGCCCTGCACGGGCAATGGTCAGATGCAAGCCGAGCGCGCCAACACCCACCGCTGGATCCTTTCCTCCATCGAGGATACCCGCGCCGCCGCCGCCGCCATTGCCGCCACGGCAAAGCGCGCGCTCGCCATCCTGACGCCAGATCTGGAGCCCGGGGTCTACGACCGCGAGGAGTTCCTCGACATCGCCAAGCGCCTGGTTCTCGCCAAGCGCTACACGAAGATCCGGGTGCTGGTGAGCGACCCGGCCCGCGCCATCCGCAACGGCAACCGCTTCGTCGGCGTGGCGCGCCGCCTCAATACCTGCATCGACCTGCGCAACATCCACGCCGACTACCTCGGCCACCGCGAAGCCTTCCTCATCGCCGATGACACGGCGCTGCTCTACCGCATCGATGCAGCACGCTGGGAAGGCATCGCCGACAGCCATGACCCGGTGGTGACCCGCCGCTACCTCGAATTGTTCGACACCATGTGGGAGCGCTCGAGGCCATCACCCGAGTTCCGCGAGCCGCGCAGCTGAACCATCCGCCGACGGCCCGGCTAGAATGCCGCCATGGCCCGGGGCGAACTGATCATTGTCGGGATTTCCGGCGGCGTGGACTCCGCCGTGGCTGCGCTGTGCCTGCAGCAGGCCGGATTCACGGTGCAGGGCCTGCACATGACCAACTGGGAGGACGCCGACGCCTACTGCACGGCGGCCGACGACCTGCAGGCCGCGCGGCGCGTCTGCGACGAACTCGGCATCCCCCTCCACCAGGCGAACTTCAGCACTGCGTATCGCGAGCAGGTGTTCGCAGGGTTCCTCGCCGAGTGCCGGGCCGGGCGCACACCCAACCCTGACGTGCTGTGCAACCGGCACATCAAGTTCGGCACCTTCCTCGGGCACGCCCGCCGGCTGGGCGCCCGGCGCATCGCCACCGGGCACTATGCCCGGCTCGATGCCGGCGGCCCCGTCCGGCTCCTCAAGGCCGTCGACGCCGCCAAGGACCAGACCTATTTCCTGCACGCCGTGGCCGGCGAGGCGCTGCGCCAGGCGATTTTCCCCCTCGGCGGGTTCACCAAGCAGGAGGTGCGGGCGATGGCTGCGGCGGCCGGGCTGCCCAACCACGCCCGGCCGGACAGCACCGGCATCTGCTTCATCGGCGAGCGGCCCTTTCGCGAGTTCCTCGGGCAGTACCTCGGTGCGCAACCCGGCCCGATCGTCGATGCCAGCGGGCGCCGGATCGGCTGGCACCAGGGACTGGCCTACTACACCCTCGGGCAGCGTGCCGGCCTGGGCATCGGCGGCGGTACCGGCGGCACGGGCGCCCCCTGGTACGTGGCCGCCAAGCGCGCCGCGGAGCGGACGCTGGTGGCCGTGCAGGGCCGAGGGCACCCGCTGCTCTGGTCCGATGCGCTGCAGGCGGGGCCACCCCACTGGATCGATGAGGTCCCGGCCGGCCTGGCCAGCCCCGGGGGCTGGCGCTGCCAGGTGCGGCTCAGGCACCGGCACACGCCCGCGCCTGCGACGGTGCTGGCGGCGGCTGCCGGCACCCTGCTGGTGCGCTTCGAACAGCCCCAGTGGGCCGTGACCCCGGGGCAGTATGCGGTCTTCTACGACGCCGACACCTGCCTCGGCGGCGCCGTCATCGATGCCGCAGGGGCCCTGCCCGCAGGCGAGGCACGCGTCGCCTGAGCGCGACGGCCGGCGCCATCCGCTATAATTCCGCGCCGTCACACCGGCCATCCGCCTGGTGCCACACCGGCCCGACCGCCCACGGTGCGAGGGTGACCCCCGAGCGGCGGGCAGCGTTGCGCCCGCCCTCTTTGCCGACCTGAACAGGGAGAAACCACATGGCGCGTGCCATCGATGCGAAGTCCGTCCTCAAGGTGGGAGGAACCGACTACGAGTACTTCCGGCTCGATGCAGTCGCCGAAGGCCATGTGGCCCGGCTGCCCTACTCGCTGAAGATCCTGCTGGAGAACCTGCTCCGGCACCGCGACAGCGGCGCAGTCAGCCAGGCCGACATCAGCGCCCTCGCCAACTGGGACCCGCAGGCCGAGCCGAGCCACGAGATCGCCTTCACCCCGGCGCGCGTCATCCTCCAGGACTTCACCGGCGTGCCCGCGGTGGTCGACCTGGCCGCCATGCGCGAGGCGGTGGTCAAGCTCGGTGGCCGCCCGGAGACCATCAACCCGCTGTCGCCGGCCGAGCTGGTCATCGACCACTCGGTGCAGGTGGACTATTACGGCAGCGCCGATGCGCTGGCGAGGAACATCGCCGTGGAGTTCGAGCGCAACACCGAGCGCTACTCCTTCCTGCGCTGGGGCCAGAACGCCTTCCACAACTTCAAGGTCGTGCCGCCCAACACCGGCATCGTCCACCAGGTCAACATCGAGCACCTGGCGCGCGTCGTCTTCGACGTGACCCGTGACGGCCGGCGCCTCGCTTACCCCGACACCCTGGTCGGCACCGACTCCCATACGACCATGGTCAACGGGCTGGGCGTGCTCGGCTGGGGCGTGGGTGGCATCGAGGCGGAGGCGGCCATGCTCGGCCAGCCCGCCACCATGCTCATCCCGCAGGTCCTCGGCGTGAAGCTCACCGGCAGCCTGCGCGAGGGCGCCACCGCCACCGACCTGGTGCTCACCCTCACCGAGAAGCTGCGCAAGAAGGGTGTGGTGAACAAGTTCGTCGAGTTCTTCGGCGACGGGCTCGGCAACCTGCCACTCGCCGACCGTGCAACGCTCGGCAACATGTCACCGGAATTCGGCAGCACCTGCGCCATCTTCCCCATCGACCGCGAGACCATCCGCTACCTGCAGCTCACCGGGCGCGAGGCCGCCCACGTGGCCCTGGTCGAAGCCTATGCGCGTGCGCAGGGGCTCTGGCGCGAGGACGGCCAGGCCCAGCCGCTCTACAGCGACGTTCTCGAACTCGACCTGGGCGCCATCGAGCCGACGCTGGCCGGGCCCCGCCGCCCGCACGACCGCCTGCCCCTGTCGGGCGTCAGTGAGGCCTATCGGCGCCAGGTTGCCGAGCTGGTCGGCAGCCGCGAGGGCCCGGGCAGGGCGCCGGTGAGCCGCGGCGGCAAGTCCTTCGAGGTTGCCGATGGCGCGGTGCTCATCGCCGCCATCACCAGCTGCACGAACACCTCCAACCCCTGGGTGATGGTTGCCGCGGGGCTGCTGGCCCGCAAGGCGCACCAGCGTGGCCTGGCAGTCAGGCCCTGGGTGAAGACGAGCCTGGCACCGGGTTCGCGCGTGGTCACGAACTACCTGGAGAAGGCCGGCCTGCTCACCGACCTCGATGCCTTGGGCTTCAACGTCGTCGGCTACGGCTGCACCACCTGCATCGGCAACTCCGGGCCGGTGGACGCCGAGATCGCCGAAGCGGTGAAGGCCAGCAAGCTCGTCGGCTGTGCCGTGCTGTCCGGCAACCGCAACTTCGAGGGCCGCATCCATCCGCTGGTGCGCATGAACTACCTGGCCTCCCCGCCGCTGGTGGTGGCCTATGCGCTGGCCGGGTCCATGAACGTGGACCTGACGAAGGATCCGCTGGGTACCGGTCGCGATGGACGGCCTGTGTACCTGCGCGACATCTGGCCGAGCCAGCAGGAAATCGGCACCGTGGTGGCCGGCAACCTCGATTCGCGGATGTTCCAGTCGAGCTACGCCAGCGTCTTCACCGGCGATGCCAACTGGCAGAAGGTACCGACCCCCGCGGGCAAGCTCTACGCCTGGGATGCGGACTCCACCTATGTGCGCAACCCGCCCTACTTCACCGGCATGTCGCGCAAGCCCGCCGCCGTGGGCGACATCAGCGGCGCCCGGGCCCTGGCGCTGCTGGGAGACTCGGTGACCACGGATCACATCTCGCCGGCCGGCTCCATCGCCGTCGACAGCCCGGCCGGCCGTTACCTCGTGGAGCACGGCGTCAGTCCGAAGGACTTCAATTCCTACGGCGCCCGGCGCGGCAACCACGAGGTCATGATCCGCGGCACCTTCGCCAACATCCGCCTGCGCAACCAGCTGGTCCCCGGTGTCGAGGGCGGCGTGACGACACACCTGCCCGGCAACGAACGGATGAGCATCTACGATGCCTCCATGCGCTACCAGCGCGATGGCGTGCCGCTGGTGATCCTGGCCGGCAAGGAATACGGCAGCGGCTCCTCGCGCGACTGGGCAGCCAAGGGCACGATGCTGCTCGGCGTGAAGGCCGTCATCGCCGAAAGCTACGAGCGCATCCACCGCTCCAATCTCATCGGCATGGGCGTCCTGCCGCTCCAGTTCACCGGCGGCCAGAATGCCCAGGCGCTCGGCCTCACCGGCCGCGAACGCTTCGACATCACCGGCCTGCAGGGTGGCGCGGCCGGCAAGGTCACGGTGGTGGCGACGGCCGACGACGGCAAGGTCACCCGGTTCGAGGCAGCAGTGCGCATCGACACGCCGCGCGAGCGCGAGTACTACGTCCACGGCGGCATCCTGCAGTACGTGCTGCGGCAGATCGTGGACGCCGCGCCGGCGGCGTGACCGGCCTGATCGACATCGGCGCCAACCTCACGCACGATGCCTTCGACCATGACCGTGGCGCGGTGCTGGCCCGGGCCACCGCCGCCGGGGTGTCGCGCCTGATCATCACGGGCGCCAGCGCCGGGAGCAGCTCCCAGGCGCTGGCCCTCGCGCGCGGCGCCCCGGGGCAGCTGTTCGCCACCGCAGGCGTGCACCCGCACCACGCGCTCGAGTATGACCCGCAGACGACAGCGCGGCTCGCCGCACTGGCCGCCCATGAGGAAGTCGTGGCCATCGGCGAATGCGGCCTCGATTATTTCCGGGACCTCTCGCCCCGGCCGGTGCAGCGCGAGGCCTTCGCCAGGCAGCTCGAACTGGCCGCCGCCATCGGCAAGCCGGTATTCCTCCACCAGCGCGAGGCGCACGCCGATTTCCTGGCCATGGTCCGCGAGTGGCGGAGCAGCCTGGCCGGCGGGGTCGCGCACTGCTTCACCGGGACCCGCGCGCAGATGGAGGCCTACCTCGAACTGGGCCTCTACATCGGCATCACCGGCTGGATCTGCGACGACGCCCGCGGCGCGAGCCTGCGCGATGCGGTGATGGCGCTGCCGCCCGACCGCCTCATGCTGGAGACCGACGCCCCCTACCTGCTGCCGCGCTCACTGGCGAAGACCACGCCGAACCGGCGCAACGAGCCGGCCAACCTGCCGGTCGTCCTGCAGGCCACCGCGCGCCACATGGGCATCGAGCCGGCGGTCCTGGCCGCGGCCGCCACGGCCAACACCGAAAGGCTCTTCGGCCTGCCGCCGCACCCCGGACCGCTCAGCGGCCCGCGCTGACGGCCTCCCGCGCCAGCCGTCCCCAGGCGCCCTCCAGCAGGTCGGCAGGCGGGTCGTCATGCGACTCGGCCATGCTGCCGAGTTCCTCGAGCAGGCCATCCAGCATGGCCACGTTGGGCGGATAACCCTTGCTGAAATCCGCGCCCGGGGTGAACACGACGAGACCGCGCACCGGCACCTCGGGCACCAGCCGCCGGACGGCGGCCATCCGGTCATAGAGCGCCGGCAGCGGATTGGAAAACGTGGAGCGGTGGCTGCGGTCGAGCACCGTCCACTCCTGCATGCTCTCGCTGCCGAATACGTGGCCCACGATGTCGCGCAGGTCCACCACGAGGATGCCCTGCCGCGTGAGCAGGACGTGCTGCAGGTGGATGTGTCCGCCTTCCACATGCGGGATCAGCACGCCTGACAGCAGCGCCTGGCTGACCCGCGCGAGCCGCGCCGGTACGCTGCCGGCGCGCTTGCGCCGGACATGCCACCAGGTGGCGGCGCCAGCGAGCGCGGCCATGCCGAGCAGCCCGAGCCCGACGAGGAGCGGCAGGCGCCCCGTCGCCGCCAACCCGCCTTCAGCCATGTGCGCTCCACCCGGCGAGCCGGTCCGCCAGCACCGGCAGCTCGGGCCGGATCGTGGCGAAGTGCGACGGCAATGCCAGGAGGCGGGTCAGCTCGGCGGGCGGCTCGAGGGTGATGCCCAGCAACGGTTCGACGATGGTGTCGAACTTGGCCGGGTGTGCCGTGGCGACCACCACCCAGTGCCGGTTCGCGCGTTCGACAACCGGCAGGTGCCGGTAGGCATGCAGGGCCGTGGCGGTGTGCGGGCAGAATGCCGAGCCATTGCGCCGGTACTCGTCGCGGATGGTGGCCCGGATAGCGTCATCCGACACCGCAACCGCGCTGACTTCCTCGCGCACACGCTCGACGCCGGCGCCGCAGAGATCGCGCAGCCGCTCCATGTTGCTCGGGTTGCCGACATCCATGGCCGAGGCCAGCGTGGCGACAGTCGGCCGCGGCAGCCACTGGCCGGTGGCCAGGAAGTCCTCCACCGTGGTGTTGGCGTTGGTCGCCAGGACGATGCGGTCGATGGGCAGGCCGACATGCCTGGCCCAGACGCAGGCGAAGGCATTGCCGAGGTTGCCCGTCGGAATGATGAAGCTCGTGCGCTCGCCCGTGCGCCGGTGGTGCTCCAGGCTGGTCCTGGCGTAGTAGGCGGCCTGGGGCAGCAGGCGTCCGACATTGATGCTGTTGGCCGAACACAGGTTGTGCGCCCGCGCCAGCGCCGGATCGGCGAACGCCGCCTTGACGAGCCGCTGGCAGTCGTCGAACTCGCCCTCCACCGCCAGCGACAGGACGTTGTCGCCCCAGCAGCTGAGCTGGTGCTGCTGGCGCGGGGAGACCCGGCCGGCCGGGAACAGCACCACCACCCGCAGCCCGGGCCGGCGGTGGAAGGCTGCCGCCACCGCACCACCCGTGTCGCCCGAGGTGGCCACGAGGATGGTCACCGGCGCCCGTGCATGGCGCCCCTCGCGGAGGATGTGGCCCATCGTCGCCGCCAGGAACCGGGCCCCGACGTCCTTGAAGGCGGCGGTGGGTCCGTGGAAGAGCTCCAGCACGGCCAGGCCAGACTCGATGGGCCGGACCGGCACCGGGAAATCCAGCGCCCCGGCACAGATCGCCGGCAGCGGCGCCTCGAGGCTGGAGCCGCTCATGAAGGGCAGCAGGAACCGTGTCGCGATGTCCGCGAACGACTCGCGGCCGGCGAAATCCTCCGGCGTGAGCGCCGGCAGCGTGCAGGGCACGTACAGGCCACCGTCGGGGGCGGTGCCGCTCATGATCGCCTGTTCGATGCAGACCGCCGGCCCGCCCCGGGTGCTGCGGTATTCCATGGGGCTAGCGCACCGGCCCGAGGTAGGACGCCAGGCGCAGGATGTCGGCGAACACGCCGGCGGCGGTGACTGCGGGCCCGGCGCCCGGTCCCTGGACCACCAGCGGGTTGGCGCTGTACCGGCGCGATTCATAGCGCACGATGTTGTCCGTGAGGTTCATGTGCGCGAACGGGTGATCCGCCGCCAGCGCCTCCAGGCGCACGGTCGCGCCATCCTTGCGGCTGAGGCGCCCGACGTAGCGCAGGACCCTGCCCGCCTGGCGCGCAGCCTGCAGGCGCCCGAGCATCGCCGCATCGTGCTTCGGCAGCCCGTCGAGGAACTGCTCGACCGTGAGGCCCGCCAGCCCGGAGGGGACCAGTGATTCCACGGCGATGTCCTTCATCTCCAGCCGCATGCCCATCTCCCGGCCGAGGATGATGAGCTTGCGGGCGAAGTCCATGCCGGACAGGTCATCGCGCGGGTCGGGCTCGGTATAGCCCTTCTCGCGCGCCTCGCGCACGATCGCCGAGAACGGGCGCCCGCCATCGAAGACGTTGAACAGGTAGGCGAGCGTCCCGGAGAGGATGCCCTCGATGCTCAGGATCTCGTCGCCGGTCTGCTTGAGGTCGCGCAGCGTGCCGACGACCGGCAACGCGGCACCGACGGTGGTCTCGTAGAGGAAGTGTGCGTTGTGCCGGCGGCAGGCCTCGACCAGCGCGTCGTAGCTCGCCAGCGTGCCGCTGTGCGCCTTCTTGGTGGGCGTGACCACGTGGATGCCGGCGCCCAGCCAGTCGAGGTAGCGGTTGGCCACTTCCTGGCTGGCGCTGCAGTCGACCATCGCCGCGTGCGGGATGTGGTCCGCCTGCACGTGGCGCATGAAGCGTGCCCAGTCCAGCGGCTCGGTGCCACCCTGCATGACCCGGCGCCAGTCCTTGAGGTCGATGGCCCGGTCCGCCAGGAGCATGCGGCTGGAGGTGGCGATGGCGCGCACGCGCAGGTCGAGGCCGAACTCGCCCCGCAGCTGCCCGGCCTGCTCAGCCATCTGGTCGAGCAGCGTCGCGCCGACGTTGCCCGGGCCGATCAGGCCGATGGAAACGGTCTTCGCCGAGAGGTAGAAGCCCGAATGGGCCGCGCGCAGCGCGCGGGTCGCATCGCGCTTGTCGATGACCGCCGAGATGTTGCGTTCGGAGGAGCCCTGCGCGATGGCGCGCACGCTGATGCCCGCGTTGCCGAGCGTGCCGAAGAACTTGGCGGCAATGCCCGGCAACCCGGCCATGCCATCGCCGACCACGGCGATGATGCTGCAATCGGTCTTCACGTCCACGCTCTGGATCTGGCCCTGCTGCAGTTCCAGCGTGAAGGCCTGGCGCACCACCTCCGCCACGCGCAACGCATGGCGGGAAGGCACCGCAAAGCAGATCGAATGCTCGGAGCTGGCCTGGGAGATCAGGATGACGGAAATGCCGGCGCGACGCAGCGCACCGAACAGCCTGTCGGCGGTGCCCGGTACGCCGATCATGCCGGTGCCTTCCAGGTTCACCAGCGCCACGTCGTCCACCGAGGTCACGCCCTTGATCTGGTCGCGGTGTTCACCGCCCGCGGGGCCGACGCGCGAGCCGGGTGCCGCCGGATTGAACGTGTTCCTGATGTAGATCGGGATCGATTGCAGGACGGCCGGAGCCATGGTCTGCGGGTGGATCACCTTGGCGCCGAAATAGGCGAGCTCCATCGCCTCGTTGTACGAGAGCTCGCGGATGATGGCGGCCTCCGGGACACGGTTGGGGTCCGCGCTCATGACCCCGTCCACGTCGGTCCAGATGATGATCCGGCTGGCCTCGAGCAGCGCGCCGATGATCGAGGCCGAGTAGTCGCTGCCATTGCGCCCGAGCGTGGTGTAGAGGCCGGACTTCTCCGCGGCGATGAAACCGGTGACCACGGCGATGCCCGCCTGCAGGTCGCCGAACAGGCGGCGCGCGCGCTGCCGGCACTCCTCCCACTGCACGGCAGGCCCGAGCTCGCCATGCTCGATGACGATGACCTGGCGCGCATCCACCCAGCGCACCGGGCGATCGATGCCGGACTGGCGGCAGCGCTCGGCCAGGTAGGCGGCAAGCAGCCGCGATGACCAGAGCTCGCCGAAGCCGGCGATGAGGTCGCGGCTGCGCTCGGCCGCCGATCGCACCAGCGAGATGGCGTGGAGGACATCGCGCGCATCGGCCAGGTCGGCCTCGAAGGCGCCCAGCACCGGCTCCAGCGCGGGCGGCGGCAACAGCGCACGGGCGGTGTCGCGGTACCGCGTTGCGAGCACGTCCAGGCCAGGGGCGATGCCATCCGGGGACTTCTCGGCACCGGCCACCAGCGCGAGCAGCCCATCGGTCATCTTCGCCATGGCCGAGACGACCACGGCCCGGCGCTGTGCCGTCTCGGCCAGCAGGATGTCGCCCACGCGACGGAAGCAGTCGGCGTCGGCCACGCTGCTGCCGCCGAACTTGTGAACCAGCCACTTGTTGTCAGCCATCTCGGTGATCCCGCCTGTCCTGCGACCGGGTGCCTGGGGACCACCCCGGCTACCCGCGAAAAGCGCGTAATGATAACCGGTTCGTGCCTGCGGTAGAACGCGTAAAGCATTGCAAACCCGCCAATTCCTGCCAGACTACCGGCCGGGAATCCGGTCGCGGACCACTCAGCACATGCCCAGGATTTTCATCGCGGGGGGCGACAGCCCGCGCGACCGCAACGATGCCGAGAAATCGGTGGTGCACCCGGTCGACCGGCAGGTCGTGATCCGCAACTTCAGCGATTCCACCTACCCCGAGCTGATCGAGATCGAGCGTCACGCGCGCGGTTTCTATGCCTGGGGCCTGCCGCCACGGGCCGAACACATCGAGAACTGGTTCCTGATGGCGCGGGGGGATTTCGTCCTCATGAGCCACAAGGGCGTCCTGCGCCACTACGCCAGGGTGCTCGGGCGCTACCAGAACGAGCGGGCGGCCCGGGCCATCTGGGGTGAGGAGGTGCCAGCGGAGGAACTCCGGCAATACCTATTCTTCCTCAGCGAGCCCATCGCCCTTGGCCAGCCCTGCGCCGCCCTTGCCGATTTCCTGCCGGAGAACCCGGGCGAATTCAGCTGCATCGATGCAGACATCGTGCGCCGCATGGAGGCCGAGTTCGGCTCGGTCGAGCGCTTCATCCGCCGGCGCCTGCTCACCAGCGCCGCGGGTGGCCCGATGCTCGATGTCAGCGGGATCATCCAGCTGTCGGAGCGCGAGCTGCTGCGCATGCAGATCTTCGATCCGGAGAGCGGCAAGAGCGGCCGCAACCAGGTCATCGAAAGCATCATCCGCCGCCGTGGCCACCCCGCCTTCCGCCAGACGCTGCTGGCAGCCTATGATTTCCGCTGCGCCATCAGCAACTCCAACGCACTCGACGTGCTCGAAGCGGCCTGCATCGCCCCCTACCGCGGCAAGCACACCTACGCTCCATCCAATGGCCTGCTGCTGCGCTCGGACCTGCACACGCTCTTCGACCTCGGCAAACTGGCCATCGACACCCGCAGCATGACGGTCGTCATCGCCAATGACCTGCTGGAGAGCAACTACCGCCTGCTCGCCGGGCGCCCACTGCGCCTGCCGAAGGACAGCGAATTGAACCCGGGCATCGAAGCCCTTGACCTGCACCGGCGCCTGGCTGGTCTATAGACAAGCTGCATGGGTGCAGGAAACAGGTTTTGAAATGAACCATATCTTAACGTTTTGTAACGATATTTTACCATGCAAATGACCCGTGAGCAGTTCCTGGCCTGGCCGCGCAAGGCCATCACCCTGCTTGGCATGTCGGGGGTCGGGAAGACGACGCTGGCCAACAAGCTGCCGAAGAGCCGGTGGTTCCATTATTCCGGGGACTATCGCATCGGCACCAAGTACCTCGAGGAACCGATCCTCGACAACATCAAGCGCCAGGCGATGAAAGTGGACTTCCTGCGCAAGCTCCTGCGCAGCGACTCCATCTACATTGCCAGCAACATCTCGGTGCACAATCTCGAGCCCATCGCCACCTTCCTCGGCAAGGTGGGCAGGCCCGAACTGGGTGGGCTGACGCTCAAGGAGTTCCGCCGGCGCCAGGACCTGCACCGCGAGGCCGAGCGGCACGCCATGTGCGATGTGGCGGAGTTCATCGGCAAGGCGCAGGAAATCTACGGCTACGACCACTTCCTGAACGACGCCGGCGGCAGCATCTGCGAGATCGATGATGCCGCGATGTGGGACACCCTCGCGGGCCACACGCTCATCCTCTACCTGCGTGCCGACGGGGACCTGGAACAGGAACTCACCCGGCGTGCCGTCACCAACCCCAAACCGCTCTATTACAGCCAGGCCTTCTTCGAACGCAAGCTGGTGGAATACCTCCAGCGGGAGGGATTGTCCGCCGCCGAGCAGATCGAGCCGGACCGGTTCGTGCAGTGGATATTCCCCGAGCTGCTCCGGCATCGCCGCCCGCTCTACCAGCGCTACGCGGACCGCCTTGGCTACACCGTGGATGCCCGTGACCTCGAGCGTATCGGCGACGAGACCGGCTTCCTCGAACTCGTCGCCACCGCCATCGACCGGAAGAACCGCGGGTCATGAGACCCGCACCCGCCGGGCGCGGCCGCCCGGCCTGAGGCCACCGGGGATCGCATCATGGGCCTGTACCAGAATCGCGTCCTGCCCTGGCTGATCGACCGCGGCATGCGCAACCCGGTCATGCGCGAGAATCGTGCCCCCATTCCCGCGCAGGCCACGGGGCGCGTGCTGGAACTGGGGATCGGCGCGGGCATGAACCTGCCTTACTACAGCCGCGAGGTCACCCGGTTGTTCGCGCTCGAACCCGCGGAGAGCCTGCGCACAAAAACGGCCAGCCTGGCCGGGATACTGCCCTTCCCCATCACCCTGCTCGGCAGCGGCGCCGAAGCCATTCCGCTGGAGACGGGCAGCATTGACACCGTGGTCACGACCTGGACGCTCTGCTCGGTGGCCGACCTCGGGGCCGGGCTGGCCGAGGTGCGCCGCGTGCTCAGGCCCGACGGGCGGCTGCTCTTTCTCGAGCATGGCCGCTCCCCGGACCCGGACGTGGCGAGGCGCCAGGACCGGCTGGACCCCGCGATACACCTGCTCGCCGGCTGCCACCCGAACCGCAGCATCGACACCGCCATCGAACAGGCGGGCTTTCGCTTCGCCCGCATCGAACGCAGGTACCTCAAGGGTCCACGCTTCATCGCCTACCACTTTACCGGCACCGCCGAGCCCCGCTGAGAGACGGCAGGACCACCCGGAAGGCGGCGGAGGCCGACCTCCCATCGCCAAATGGACTTGGGCCGTCCCGGCGGCTCCGCTAGACTTCCGCGGCCATGAACCACAAGACCACCGCACGGCCGCTCGACGGCTTCCGCGTACTGGAGATGGGCCAGCTGCTCGCCGGCCCCTTCACCACCAGCATCCTCGGCTACTTCGGCGCCGAGGTCATCAAGATCGAGCCACCCGGGACCGGCGACCCGATCCGGACCTGGCGGGTGATGAAGGACGGCGTCTCGCTCTGGTGGCACAGCCTCGGGCGCAACAAGAAATGCGTGACGGTCAACCTGCGCTCCGAGCAGGGCCGCGACATCGTCCGCCAGCTCGCGGCCCAGTCCGACATCCTCGTGGAGAACTTCCGCCCCGGCACCCTGGAGAAGTGGGGACTGGGCCCCGACGACCTGCGCAAGACCCACCCCGAGCTGGTCTATGCCCGCATCTCCGGATATGGGCAGACCGGCCCCTATGCCTCGCGCACCGGCTTTGCCTCGGTCTGCGAGGGCGTGGGCGGCTTTCGCTACGTGAATGGCTTCCCAGGCGAGGCGCCGGTGCGACCCAACCTCAGTCTTGGCGACACGCTGGCAGCCGTGCACTGTGTCATCGGCATCCTGCTCGCGTGCGTGCACCGGCTCAAGGGCCACCCGGGCCAGGTCATCGACACCGCCATCTACGAGGCGGTCTTCAACATGATGGAAGGCGTGGTGCCAGAGTACTCGGGTGCCGGCGTGGTCCGCGAGCCCTCGGGCTCGACCCTGACCGGGATCGTGCCCACCAACACCTATCGGTGCCGGGACGGGCGCTTCGTCATCATCGGTGGCAACGGTGACTCCATCTACAAGCGCCTGATGAACGCCATGGGCCGGCCCGATCTCGCCGACGATCCGCGCATGGCGAACAACGCGGGTCGCGTCCGGCACGAGAAGGAACTCGATGCGGCCATCACCGCATGGACCAGCACCCTGGATGCCGCCGACGTGCTGGCGAGCCTTGAACGCGTCGACGTCCCGGCCGGGCCGATCTACAGCGTCGTCGACATGATGAACGACGAACACTTCAGGGCGCGCGGCCTCTTCGAGCAGGTCGAGGTCAATGGCTCGCCGCTGACCATCCCGGCCATGGTACCCTTCCTCAGCGGCACCCCGGGGCGCACCGAATGGCCGGGCCCGGCGATCGGCGCGCACAACCGCGAGGTCTTCGGCGGGCTGCTCGGCTACGACGAGGAGACCCTGGCCGCGCTCCAGCGCGACGGGGTGATCTAGAGCAGGCGGCGCAGCCGGCTTGCGCTGCCGAGCAGGCCGGCCACCCGGCCGAGGCGCGACAGCCGCCCGCCCCGCCCGAGCGTCCAGGCCAGGACAACACCCGCAGCAAGCGCCACCGGGCTGGACAGCCAGCGCCGTATCCGGACCAGGCCGGCATCGCAGCTGGCTGCCTGCCTGAGGATGTCATCACCGAGGGCGGCGACCGCCTCGCGCTGGAGGGCGCAGCGGACCAGCAACTCGGCGTGCCTGCGCTCGAGTTCCGCGGCGGTGCCCATCAGGAAGGTTTCCGCCCAAGGCGCTCGAGGTCACGCGCCAGTTCGGCCAGCGTGCCGGCGAGTATCGGCGGCTTGCTGCGGATGCGGGCGCGCAGCACCAGCACGGCCAGCACCGCTGCCAGCAGGAAGGCACCGGTCACCAGCAGCGCGGCCAGGATCCGATGACTGTCCCAGAAGACGATGATGATGGACAGGCCCAGCAGCACCGCGGCGATCACCGAGGCGCAGAGCGCGACAAGGGCCCACAGGGCCAGCGCGGCAAGCCGCTGCAGCTCGAGCTGCAACTCGACGGAAAACAGCTCCAGGCGCGTGCGGCCGATGGCGAGCAGGCTCGCCAGCAATG
The DNA here is from genome assembly GCA_020853135.1 of Gammaproteobacteria bacterium. Taxonomy (GTDB): domain Bacteria; phylum Pseudomonadota; class Gammaproteobacteria; order Steroidobacterales; genus QUBU01. Next base: position 27,944 of record JADYZO010000078.1, on the reverse strand, counting down.
CGCTCAGCGAACCGATGAGCCGCCCGATGGGCCCCGTCTCCTGCTCCGCCATGATCCCGCCCGAAGCCGCCGGCCGCGGTCGCGTCAACGCCGGCCGATCAGCAGGCCGATCAGCAGGCCGGCGCCCGCGGCGATGCCGACCGCCTGCCAGGGATGCTCACGCACGTATTCGTCGGTGGAATCCGCCGCCTCCCTGATCTCGCGGGCCGCGCCCGCCTGGGCCGCGGCGATCCGCTGGCGCGCCTGGCGCAGCGACTCGGTGGCCCTGGCACGCACCCCCTCGATCTTCTCGCCGGTCTGCGCGGCCGTGGCCTGCAGCAATGCCTCGGCATCGCGCACCACGACCTGCAGGTCCTCGATCAGCTTCTCGGTCGTCACGGTCGTCGTCATGGATGGCTCCAGTGGCCCGGTACTGGCCCCATTCTAGGGCCTTGCAGCCCGGAATTCGCGCTGCCGAAGGGGATCAGTCCGCCTCGCGTTCGATGCCGCAGCAGGCGTTGGCGGGGTCCGGTGCGTCCAGCAGGATGGCGCCACTCACCGGATTGGGCCTGAACACCGTGCAGCCCTTCAGGCCGCGCCGGTGGGCCAGGTCATAGAGCCCGCGAAAGGCCCCGAAAGGCAGCCCGGCCGGCACGTTGATCGTCTTGGAGATGGCATGATCGACCCAGGGCTGGAGCACCGCCTGCATCTCCAGGTGCGCAGCCGCGGGGATGTCACGGGCCTGCACCAGCGCTTGGGGTGCAGGGTGGCCCGGGTGCCCGGCCTGCCAGAGTCGCCAGGCAAAGTCCTCGACGGCGTGGCTGGCATGGCGGCCATCGACCCCGAGGACACGACGCTCACCCTGCAGGGCGAAAATGGGCTCGATGCCGCTGGACAGGTTGCCGGCCAGCAGGCTGATGGTGCCCGCGGGGGCGATCGCCAGCAGGTGGCTGTTGCGCAGGCCGAGCCTGCCGATCTGCGCACGCAGTGCCGCCGGCAGGCGCCCGATGAAGCGTGAGCCGAGGAAGCTGCCGCGATCAAACGCCGGAAAGGCGCCACGCTCGGCTGCCAGTTCCGCGGAGGCCGCATAGGCGGCGAGGCATATGCGCCGCATGACATCCTCGGCGACCCCGCGCGCGGTCCAGCTGTCGTAACGCTGCCCGAGCATCGCCAGCGCATCGGCGAGGCCCGTGATGCCAAGGCCGATGCGCCGGCTGCTGCGGGCCACCTCCGCCTGCCTGGCCAGCGGGAAATCCGCGATGTCGATGACGTTGTCGAGGAAGCGCACCGCGAGCCGGGCGGCGCCCTCGATGGCATCCATGTCAAGACGCGCGCCCGGCTCGAACGGGTCGATGACGAAGGCCGTGAGGTTGAGCGAACCGAGGTTGCAGGCGCCGTAGGGCGGCAAGGGAATCTCGCCACAGGGGTTGGTGGTGGTCAGCCATTCGCAGGCCTGCAGGTTGTTCTCGCGGTTGATCTGGTCCACGAACAGCACGCCCGGTTCCGCACAGTCGTAGGCTGCGCGCAGCAGTCTCTCCCACAGCGCCCGCGCGGGCACCGTGCGCAGGACGGCGCAATCCACCGGGGCGCTGCCCCCGGTCCAGCGGCGTTGCAGGACCTGGCGCCCCGCGGATGCATCGAGGGCCGCCACCGGGAACACCAGCGGCCAGGGCGCATCGGCCGCGACCGCCGCCATGAAGTCATCACTGACCTGCACCGAGAGGTTGAAGTGGCGCAGCGCCGCGGCCTCGCGCTTGGCATCGATGAACGCCTCGATGTCCGGGTGGTCGCAGCGCATGCTCGCCATCATGGCGCCGCGCCGCGCCCCGGTGGACAGCAGGGTGGCGCAGGTCGCATCCCAGATCCTCATGAACGACAGCGGCCCGGAGGCGATGGACCCGGTGGCGCGCGCCGTGGTGCCCGCCGGGCGCAGCGTCGAGAAGTCATAGCCCACGCCCCCGCCCTTCTGCATCGTCAGCGCGCCCTCCTTCAGGGCATCGAAGATGCCCTCGAGACTGTCCTCGATGACACCCATGACGAAGCAGTTGAACAGCGTGACCCGGCGCGATGTGCCGGCGCCGGCGAGGATCCGCCCCCCCGGCAGGAAGCGGAATCCCCCGAGCAACCGGCGAAAGCGCGCCGCCCAGGCATCGCGGTCGCGGGCTTCCCCGGCGGCCACGGCGTGCGCAACCCGGTCCCAGCTGTCCGCGATCGCTGCCTCCGCGCCCCAGCGATATTTCATCTCCCAGACGTGGCGGGAGATGTCCGGCCAGGCAGCCATGCCGGGCAGCGGACTCACGCCGGGACTGGCCCGGTGGCAGCCCGGCGCATGCGCACCGCGGTGACCTTGTAGTCCGGACAATGCGAGTGGGGGTCCACCTGGCCACTGGTCAGCGCGTTGGTGCGGGTCTCCGGAAAGTGGAAGGACAGGAACAGCGTGCGTGGCCGCACCTGGTCGCTAAGCAGCGCCCGTGCGCGGGTGCGCCCGTGCCGGCTCTCCAGCTCGACCCAGTCCCCCTCCGGGATTCCCTGCTCACGTGCATCATCGGGGTGGACGAGCAGGCGATCCTCGCCCACGAGTTCCACGTTCGGCGTACGCCGGGTCATGGTCCCCACGTTGTAGTGCTGCAGTACGCGGCCGGTGATCAGGATGAAGGGCCACTCCCCGCTGCGCTGCTCGGAACTGGCCGCGTGGGTCACGGTGCTGAACAGCCCCCGCCCGCGCATGAAGCCCCTGGCGTGCACCGAGGCCGTTCCCGGATGGGCCGCATCCGGGCAGGGCCACTGCAGGCCGTCGGCATCGAGGCGGGAATACGCCACGCCGCCAAAGAGCGCGGGCGCGACGGTGGCGATCTCGTCCATGACCGCGGCCGGATCTGCATGACACCAGTCGGCACCCATGCCCCGGGCCAGATCCACCGCGACCTGCCAGTCGGGGCGCGCCTCACCCGGTGGGCGGAGCACCGCACGCACGCGCTGGATCCGCCGCTCGCCATTGGTGAAGGTGCCGTCCTGCTCGAGCGCGCCGGCGGCGGGCAGCACCAGGTGGGCAAGCCGGGCCGTTTCGGTCATGAACAGCTCCTGGACAACGAGGAAGTCGAGGCTCCCGAGCGCCTTGCGCACGGCCGCCTCGTTGGGATCGCTCTGCATCAGGTCCTCGCCCTGGACCCACAGCCCGCGCAGTGTCCCGGCGCGTGCCGCCTCGAGCATGCCGGGAATCGTCAGGCCCGGGGTGGCGTCCGGCGCCCGGCCCCACAGCCGCTGCAGGCGTTCACGCACCGCCGGATCCGCAAGCCGCTGGTAACCGGTGACGGCATCGGGCATCGAACCCATGTCCGCGTTGCCCTGCACGTTGTTCTGGCCCCGCAGCGGCAGCATGCCCGCACCCGCGCGCCCGATGCTGCCGGTGAGCAGCGCGATGTTGATCAGCGCCAGCACCGAATCGGTGCCCTGGGTGAGCTCCGACAGGCCGAGCCCCGTGACGAACAGCGCCGGGCCATCACCCGCGATCAGCCGCGCAGCCTCGCGGAGCAGCTCTGCCGGCACGCCACAACTGGCAGCCGCCGCAGCCACGCTGGCCGGTGTCAGCGCGGCCTCAAGGAGCGCGAAGCCCTCGGTGCGCTCCTCGACGTAGCCGCGGTCCCACAGCCCCTCCCCGATGATCAGTGCCGCGATGGCGTTGAAGGCCGCCACGTTGCTCCCGGCCTCGACCGCCAGGTGCAGGCTCGCGTACTCACAGAGCTCGATCCGCCGCGGGTCGATGACGACGAGGCGTGCACCGCGCCGGACCGCCTGCTTGATCCGCGCACCGACCACCGGATGCGCCTCGGTGGGGTTGGCACCCGCCACGACGATGGTGCGCGCCCGCTCGATGTCGGCATAGGAAGCCGAGGCCGCCCCGGTGCCCGTCGCCATCGACAGCGCCAGCGCAGTGGATGAATGGCAGACCCGGGCACAGCAATCGACGTTGTTCGTGCCGATCAGCACCCGGAACAGCTTCTGGAACAGGTAGGCGGACTCGTTGGTCGAGCGCGAGGAGGTCATCACGCCCAGCGCGTCGGGGCTGTGTGCATCAGCGATATCGCGCAGCCGCGCCGCTGCAAGGCTGATCGCCTCGGGCCACGGAATCGGGCGAAATGCGCCGCCTTCCCGCAGCAAGGGCACGGTGAGGCGATCGTGCGCCCGCGTCCAGCCGTGCGCGTAGCGGCCCTTGGCGCAGAGGTGGCCGGCATTGACGCTCGCAGCCTGCGTACCGGCAATCCGCCGGATGCCGGCACCATCCGCCGTGACGTCGATGTTGCAGCCCACGCCGCAGTAGCCGCAAACCGAGCGCACCACGGCGGGCGCCGGCCCGGGCGGCAGCGGCAGGCGGTCGATGTCGCTCAGGGCGCCGGTCGGGCATACCTCGACGCAGGCCCCGCAGCTCACGCAGGGCGAATCCTCGAAGCGGTCGTTCCCGCCGATGAGCAGTTGCACCCCGGCACCCCGGCCGCCGATGCCGAACACGAACTGGCCTTGCACGTCCTCGCAGACCTGCAGGCAGCGCCGGCAGGTCACGCAGAAATCGGGCTGGAAGCGCAGGTAGGGATGCGTGCCGGCCACTGGCGCTGCTGCAGGCGGGGGCAGCGCATGCACCGGGGCCAGCCCGTAGCGCTCCAGCAGCGACCGGAACTCGCCGGCCTGGCGCCCGCCGGGTGGATGCGCGCCGGTCGCAAGTGCCGGTCGTGCCTCGAGCATCAGCTGCAGCAGGTCGCGCCTCTGCGCTTCGATCCCCGGGCTGGTGGTCGTCACGGCCATGCCCTCGGACACCGGCGTCGAGCAGGCGGCGAGCGGGCTGGCCCGTCCCGCCACATGCACCACGCACAGGCGACAACCGCCCTGGGGTGCCAGACCGGCCGTGTGGCAAAGGGTCGGGATGCGCTCGCCACGTCCCGCCCTGCGGGCCACGGCGAGGATCGTCTCGCCGGGGACGGCAGCCACCTCCTCGCCATCGATCCGCAAGGTCAAATCAGCCATGCAGCTGGCCTCCTGCCACCTGTGCGCGGGCCAGCGTCGCAAGCTTCAGCAGTGGCTGGGGCAGGCCCTGCCCGAAACCGCAGAGGCTCGTGCCCTCGATGGTGGCGAGCAGTTGCGTGAATTCGCGCTGCCACTCGTCGTGGTTCCCCTGGTCGATTCGCCCGACCAGTTCCACGGCCCGCCTTGACCCCAACGAGCACGGCACGCACTTCCCGCAGGACTCCAGCGCCATGAACTGCGCCCAGTTGAGCAGCAGCGCACGCAGGTCGGCTGCTTCCGGGATCGGCACCAGGCCCGCATGGCCCAGCCGGATACCCCGCTGGCCAAGCGCGGCGGGCTCGAGCGGGACATCCCATTCCGCCGGCGTGAGGATGCTGCCCATGGGCCCGCCGAGCGCCACCGCAGCCAGCGGCTGCCCGTTGCGGCCGCCCCCGGCGTGCTGCTCAATCAAACCACGCAACTCCAGGCCAAACTCCGCCTCGACGATGCCCGGCCGCGCGAAGCCGCGGGCGAGACAGAACGCCTTGGTCCCTGGTGCGGCCGCCACGCCGAGCGAGCGATACGCCTCCGGACCCTCGCGCACGATCCAGGGCACGTTGACCAGGGTCTCGATGTTGTTGACCACGGTCGGCTGGCCGTACAGTCCGGCCTGCGTCGGATACGGTGGCCGCACCCGCACCTCCCCGCGCTTGTTCTCGATGGCATTGAGCAGTGCGGTCTCCTCGCCGCAGACGTAACTGCCGTGCCCGCCGACCACGCGTACGTCGAACGCGAAACCGTGGCCGAGGACCGCCGGACCGAGGAGCCCGGCCTCCCGCGCCTCGGCAATGGCCCTGTTCATGCGCGCCTGCGCCCGCGGGTACTCGGCCCGGATGAAGACCACGCCTTCGCTCGCCCCGACGGCCAGCGCCGACAACGCCATTCCTTCGAGGACGGCGTGCGGATCCTCCTCCAGCAGGACCCGGTCGATGAAGGAACCGGCGTCGCCCTCATCACCGTTGGCCACCACGAACCGGCGCGGATCGGCTGCAGCGAGGCAGGCACGCCACTTGGCCGCCGTCGGGTAGCCCGCCCCGCCGCGGCCCTGCTCGCCGCTGCGCTCGATCATCGCCAGCACGGATCCTGGCGCTGCCTGCAGCGCCTTCGCCAGCGCCGAATAGACTCCGGCCCGCCGTGCGACGGCAAGGTCATGGTGGCTGCCCCGCATGATGCGCTCGGTGACGATCGGGCGGCGGGCGAGGCAGCGGATGCCGGCAGGCTCATCGAAGCGGGTGGACGCCGCGCAGCCCGCGAAGGCCAGTGCCGCGGCACCGGAAAGCACTTCGCCCTCCCGCGTACGCAACGCAGGCGAGTGGTCGCAAAGGCCGAAGCAATCCACGCGCACGGTTGGTCCGGTCGCCGCGAGCCGCTCCTGCAAGGCGGCGGCGCCGTTCAACTCGCAGGACAGGCCACGGCAGATCGCCACGGCACCAGCCTGCGAAATGCCGCCGGCAAAAAATGAGCGCACGGCCCTGGCCTGGGCGGTTTCCTTCGGCATGACCACACCCCGCTGATCTCCATGCCGATGATACCTGCCTGCGCTATGCTCGCGCGTTCGATGGATCCTGAACCGCCCCAGACGACGCTGTCCGCCACAGGCGGGCCGCCACTGTTCCGCCACCTGCGGCGCGGCACACTCGGGCTGCTGGTCATCCTGCTCCTGGCCACGATCGGCATCCTGACCTGGGCACGGCTCATCACGCCCGCCGACCCGGCAGCGCGCAGGGCGCTGGACTCCGATGACAGCATCATCGTCAGCCGCGGGGACTGGATCAGCTTCCGTTCCCGTGACAGCGAAGCGGCCGTCGGCGTCGTTGTCTACCCGGCCGCCAGGGCCGAGCCTGCCGCCTACGCACCCATGCTGCGCCGCCTGGCGGTGGACGGGTACTTCGTGGTGCTGACGCCGATGCCACTGAACCTGGCGTTCCTCGCACCGGACAGCGCCCGCCGGGTGATGGCGCAGCATCCGGAGATTTCCCGGTGGGTGCTCATCGGCCACGACCTGGGCGGCAAGGTTGCCGCGTGGTTCGCCGGCCGGCATCCGGGCGAGGTCACCGGTCTCGTGCTATGGGCAGCCAGCCCGCCTCCGGGCGTGAACCTGTCCCGCGAACCGTGGCCGGTGCTCTCCATCGGCGGCTCCGCCGACACGATCACCCCGCCGGACAACCTGCTGGCGGGCCGCTCCCGCCTGCCGCCCACGACGCGCTACGTGGAAATCCCCGGTGCTGATCACTGGAGCTTCGGGAACTTCGAGCCGGCCGTCCCCGCGGCAGCGCGGCCCCGGGAGGAGGAGCAACAGGCGGCGATCCTCGACGCCACCGAGGCCTTGCTCGCCGGCATCGACACCGGGCGGGAGGACGCCAGTCCGACGCTCCTGCAGTCCCCCGCCCCGGTGCGCTGAACGCCAGCCGAACGGCCAGAGCCCTTGGCCGCCCCTTCACAGCGTGGGTGCTCCTGCGCGACCCAATCCCCTCCACCCTCAAGTTGTCCCTGATCAGTGCATATCTGCATTTCCCATTACATAACACTGCGTTATTGACATATTCAAATGAAATTCATGATGACTGTACCGGCAGGTCATGGCGTTAACTCGCCGTTTTTCATGCTAATCCGCTTGACGACGCAGTCGTTTGCGCCTATTTTCCTTAATCAAAGAATTTATGTTGAATGCCTGACAGTGACCTGAAGCTGCCGATCCTGGCCGCCTACAAACGGCTCCTGCGGCCGCTGGTGCGGATTCTGATCAGGAACAGCGTCTCGTTCATTGAATTCAATGAGATCGCGAAAGAGGTCTTCGTGGAGGTCGCCGCAAGCGACTTCCCGTCGCCCGACAAGAACATGACCCAGGATCGCGTTGCGATCCTGACCGGCCTGACAAGAACAGAAGTGAACCGGCTGGTTACGGAAAGGGGGAAGCGACAAGGCGGGCATGCGTCGAATCTGGGCCGGATCGCCCGCCTGCTATCGGGCTGGCACACCGACCCGCATTTCACCGGACCGTATGGCCTGCCACTTGATGTCCCCTTTGAAGGCCCCGGAGACAGGACGTTCGCCGAACTGGTCAGGCGCTACAGCGATGACCTGCCGGCGCACACGCTCCTCAATGAACTGCTGCGGACCGGGGTGGTGAAGGAAACGGAGGACGGCCGGATCAAGGTGCTGACGCGCACCTATCTTCCGCAAGCCGAAGCGCCCGAGAGCCTGGATCGACTTGGACATGCCGTACGCGATTTCGTGGAGACGATCGACTTCAACCGCCGGGAGGAGGACCCGGCCCGACGCCTGCTGGAACGGACTGTCGTTGCCGACACCGGCGTGCGCCTCTCGGACCTCCCCCTGCTCCAGGCCTATGTGCGAGAGCGGGGACAGTTTCTGCTCGAGGAAATCGATGATTGGCTCAGCAAGCGTGAACCGCCCGATGAGCAGGGTACCGACCCGGTCGTGCAGACGGGAGTCGGCATCTATCACTTCATAAAGCGCAATGGGAATGACGGGCAGGCCTGACGAACGCCGCCTGGCAGTCAATAACAAGAATACGAAGAAAGCACAGAGGGAAGACATGTCTTCACACAAGAACACGCGCACCTGTCGCGCAACCGCTGCCCTGCTCACCGGTCTCGCGGGCCTGCTGATGGCTCCGGCATTTGCCGGGAGCAATGAGGCGGCCACCTCCTCCCAGGCCACGGCCATCGCCAGCGCAGTGACCGCCAACCTGCAGTCCGGCCATGCGGACGTGACCGGCTCGCTGCTGTTTGTCGGCCCCGCGCGGGTGGACTCGGACGCCGATGGCACCTGGGTCACCGTCCTCGGCCAGGTGGCCGGCATCTCCATCGAGACGGCATTCCCACGGGGCCAGGTCGCCCCTGGCGACTACGTGGCCGTCACCGGTGAGCTTTCCCCTGATGGCCCGGCAACAGCGACAGCCGTGATCCGTCTCGGCGGCAGCTACTCGGCCGGCAACTCCGCCGTCTATCTGCGCGGCGCCGTCGCCAGCCTCACGACGAACGGCCTTGCCACCATCAACCAGACCCGGATCGACCTCGCCCAGGGATACGGCGGCAACCGGATGTCCGAACTGGCACCAGGCGACGTCATCGAAATCCTCGGCTTTGAAGCCCAGGACAGCCACGGCGAGTCCCTGATCGTCGCCACCAGTGCAAGCAATCTCGTGGATGGCAGCGGTGTGCGCGGCATCCACGGCAGCGGCCTACGCAGCGCCGATGACAGCAGCGTCCTTGGTATCCATGGCAGCGGTGTGCGTGGCATCCACGGCAGCGGCCTGCGCAGCACCGATGACAGCAACGTCCTTGGTATCCACGGCAGCGGTGTGCGTGGCATCCACGGCAGCGGCCTGCGCAGCACCGATGACAGCAACGTCCTTGGTATCCATGGCAGCGGTGTGCGTGGCATCCACGGCAGCGGCCTGCGCAGCACCGATGACAGCAACGTCCTTGGTATCCACGGCAGCGGTGTGCGTGGCATTCATGGTAGTGGCATTCGCGCCACAAACAGCAGCGATACTCAATGAGTTTGAATACCCTGCGGTTTATTTAACCTACTGAGACGATTAATCCGAGCCCTCGTAGTAGTAGATACCGACCCCAGGACGCACGAGCACATCCCCACCCCGCGCTGACGTCTTTTCATTCTTGGACGAGGCATAACCTCCGGGCATCAGATCGTCAATTTCCATCGCGAAGCTAGAAAGGCGCTGATGGATCAGTGCTCGAATACGTTTGATTTCCTGTGCATTACTTAATGGCCCTTCAACAAATCTCTGAAATCGATTGGCCCCGAGCTTTTCAGGATCAGTATTGAACGAAATCGTTTCAGCCAGCCTCCGCACACCGAGTTCAAGCCCTACAATAAGCTTCTCATCTACTGCATCTGGCACAAAGTGCCGCTTGACCGGAAATAGCTTGGTCCTCTCAACTGCTCGAATAGCCCCAGCGCGCATTAGCTCGCGGCGCATTGCTCCAGGCGGGATGTCGCTGGTAACTCCAGTTACCAATGAAGTGAACGTATCACCCCGGCCAGAGTAGGCTAACAACCTTGGCGATCCGGAACGGTCCGTGAATCGTGGATTTTTGTGCCACTCATTCAGGACAGCTGCTGGAATCGTTACCGCTGGCACCAATTTGGTAACGGCCTTTCTGCTTTCCCGCCGGATCCTGCTCACCTCCTTCCTCGACAGTCCCGTCATTACTGCCACGCGGGCGATGTTGGTCGGCCGGTTACGCACGCCGTAGTCGGCCGATGCGGCCTCGACGAAGGCGCGCTTGGAGATGCTGGCGAACTCCGTGTAGCTGACCCCGCAGCGCAACAGGGTCCTGGCCAGTGGCAGAAGCACGCCCATCAGGACCTTGCGGATCCGCTCCTGCGTAATGTCCGTTTTCATTGCATTCCACCCCCATTGATGAGCGCCAGGAATTCTTCCTCGGTGAGGACTGGAACCCCGAGGTCTCTGGCGCGCTTCAGCTTGGAGCCGGGTTTCTCGCCGCAGACCAGGTAAGACGTCCTGCTGGAAACGCTGTCGGCAGTCTTCCCGCCCATGGCCCGGATCCGCGCCTGTGCCGCCTCGCGCGTCATGTGCGCCAGTGTCCCGGTCACGACCAGAGTCTTTCCGGCGAACCGGCCATGGCCGACCCGCGCAGGCTCCCCGGCTCCGTCCGGCCAGGACACCCCCAGCCGGCGCAGGTCCCCAATCACGTCGCGGTTATGCGCCTGGGCGAAGAATGTCCGGACCGCCGCAGCCGTTGCCGGGCCGATGTCGGCGACGCCCTGCAATTCCTCCTCCGATGCTTCGCTCAGCGACTCCAGCTGGCCGAAGTGTCCGGCCAGCGTAGCTGCCGTCGCTTCGCCCACCTCGGGGATGCCCAACGCAAACAGGAACCTGCCCAGGCTTGTATTGCGGCTCCTGGCGATGGCCGCCACGAGCTTCACCGCCGACTTCTCCCCCATCCGTTCCATATCCAGGAGCTGGTCGGCCTGCAGCCGGTAGATGTCGGCCGCATTCTTCACCAGACCAGCATCGACCAGCTGGTCGATGAGCTTCTCACCCAGGCCATCGATATCCATGGCACGCCGTGACGCAAAGTGGCGCAGTGCCTGCTTGCGCTGGGCCGGGCAGACCAGGCCACCCGAGCAACGTGCCACCACCTGCCCTTCCTGCCGGATCACGTCGGACCCGCACACGGGGCATTGCACGGGCGGCTCCACCGCGCGGCTCACTGCAGGGCGCCGCTCCGGGACGACCGCGACGATCTCCGGTATCACGTCACCCGCGCGGCGCACGATCACCGTATCCCCCGGGCGGATATCCTTGCGCCGCAGCTCGTCGAAGTTGTGCACCGTGGCGTTGCTGACCGTCACGCCGCCGACAGGCACCGGCTTCAGCCGCGCCACCGGAGTGATGGCACCCGTGCGCCCGACCTGGAACTCGACGCCTTCGACCACCGTCAGGACCTCCTCCGCAGGAAACTTCCGGGCGATTGCCCAGCGCGGGGCACGCGCCACGAAACCGAGCTCCGTCTGGAGCTCGCAGTCATCGACCTTGTAGACGACTCCGTCGATGTCATACGGCAGCTGCGCCCTCCTGGTCGCCATCCGCACGTAGTACTCCAGGCAACCCGCCAGCCCCCGGACCACTTCACAGAGGGGATTGACCCGCAGGCCGAGGCTTCGCAGCAACGCCAGGCCGGCACTCTGGCTCGGCGGCAGCTCGCCTTTGTCCATCTGACCGAAGCCGTAGGCATACAGCGCCAGCGGTCGTGCGGCCGCCAGCTGCGGGTCCAGCTGCCGCAGGCTGCCCGCGGCAGCGTTACGGGGGTTGGCGAACGTCTTCTCGCCGCTCGCACGCGCCCTCGCGTTCAGGGCCTCGAAGCCCTCCCGTGACATGTAGATCTCACCGCGCACCTCGATCAGGGGCGCGACCGCCGCGGCGCGCAGCCTGAGCGGCACCGAGCGGATCGTGCGCACGGTGTGCGTCACGTCCTCGCCCACCGTCCCGTCCCCGCGCGTGGCCGCCTGCACCAGCACGCCCTTCTCGTAGCGCAGACTGATCGCCACGCCGTCGAGCTTGGGCTCGGCCGAGTAGGTGATGGCATCATCCCTGCCCAGGCGCTCGTGGATGCGACGGTCGAAGGCCACGACATCGGCATCAGCAAAGGCATTGTCCAGCGACAGCATCGGCAGGTTGTGGCGCACCTGGGCAAACTGGGGCGCAGCCTGCCCGCCGACCCGTTGCGTCGGTGAATCCGGCACGACCAGCCCGGGGTACTGCTGTTCGAGGTCCGCGAGCTCGTGCATCAGCCGGTCATATTCCGCATCGGGGACCGCGGGCTGGTCGAGGACGTAATAGCGGAAATTGTGGGACTCGATCTCGGCGCGCAACTGCGCGGCCCGCTCGCGTATTGATGCAGTCGGGTCCATCTGGACCGCCCCTCAGGGTGATGGCAGCCTGTGTTGCAGCTGTATGACCTCTTCGCGGAGGAACCGCTCGCGCTGCACGCTGAGGCGGCTGCCCTGCTCATCGAGCAGCTCGCCTTCCAGTGCCATCGCCAGGGCGTGGGCGGTGGCCAGCATGTCATCGAAGGCCGCCAGGCTGTCCGCGGGCCCCGGCAGGGTCATGAAGAGGCTTACGCCCGGGAGGCGCTCGGATTTGATGCGGGTCAGATCGAAGGAACCCGGTTCGCCCAGGCTGGCCACGCTGAAAATGACCCTGCTCTCGTCAGCCGGATCACAGCGATGGAAGATGCCGAAGCGGCCATGCCGCAGGCCCGCATCCCGCAGGGCGAGGACCAGCGCATCACCCGCGAATGTTGCCGTGCCCCGGCCCGTCAGGCGCACCGCCACGATCTTGTCAGGCATCCGGGATGCCGCGGTTGCCGGTGGCGTGACGGGTGTGCCGGAAGCAGCCTCACCCTCCCCGGCCGGGGATTCCCCAGCTGCCGGCACCTGCAGCGAGGGCATGCGGCGGCGGAGCAGGCGCCCGGTGTCGATGCGTGGCCGGCCGGAGAACTCCCGGCGTGACAGCCAGAACACCAGCAGGAGGATCAGAACACCGGCGGCAGCAAGGAGCCAGCGGAACTCTGACACGGGAATACCCCCCTAGCTGGCAGCCAGCTGAACCGCCGCGTCGAGGTCCACCGAGACCAGACGCGAGACACCCGGCTCGTTCATGGTGACGCCAATCAGCTGGTTGGCCATCTCCATGGTCGTCTTGTTGTGGGTGATGACGACAAACTGCACGCGCTGCGACATCTCGCGGACGATGTCGCAGAAACGCCCCACGTTGGCCTCGTCGAGCGGCGCATCCACCTCATCCAGCAGGCAGAACGGGGCCGGGTTCAGCTCGAAGATCGAAAAGATCAGGGCGACCGCCGTCAGTGCCTTCTCGCCACCCGACAGCAGGTGGATGTGGCTGTTGCGCTTGCCTGGCGGGCGCGCCATGACGGTGACGCCCGCCGCCAGCACGTCTTCGCCTTCCAGGCTCAGGTAGGCATGGCCGCCACCGAAAAGGCGCGGGAATATCCGCTTGAGCCCCTGGTTGATGTTCTCGAATGTTTCCTGGAAGCGCGCCCTGGTCTCACGATCGATCTTGCGAATGGCCTGCTCGAGCGTGTCGAGGGCGGCCGTCAGGTCATCGTTCTGGGCATCCAGGTACTTCTTGCGCTCCGCCTGCTCGGTGTGCTGCTCGATGGCCGCCAGGTTGATCGGACCAAGTCGCTCGATCCTGCGCCGAGCCTCATCGAGGTCCTGCTGCCAGCGCGCACACTCGGCATCCGCCGGCATTTCCCGGCACACCGTGGCCAGGTCGGCACCGGTTGCGGCGAAACCCTCCAGTACGGATTCACGGCGGATTTCGATCTCGCGGACCTGCATCCGCAGGCCCTCGGCGGCCTCGCGGGCGGCCCCGACGGCCTTGTCTGCCGCGCTGCGCTGGATCTCGCTGCCGCGCAGGCCGGACTCGACCTGCTCCAGCTCCTCGCGCCGTGCGACCAGTTCGCGATCGATGCCCAGCTGTTCCTCCAGCCGGTGCCTGAGTTCATCCTGCATCTGCAGGATCACCGGTTCGGCCCCGGCAGCCAGCCTGCCCAGTTCGGCAGCCCGTTCGTGCAGCTGGTTCCTCTGTGCCTCGACACGGGACAGGGCTGCGGCAATCGAGTCGCGCGAAACGCGACGGCTCTCCAGTTCGACCGTCCGCCGGGCCACCTCCGCGCGTGCCCGGTCAGCGGCATCGCGACAGCCGGTGTAACGTGCGAGCAACGCCTCCTGCTGGCGCTGCAGCTCGGGCCGCCGCTCACCGAGGTCCTGGAGATCGGCCAGGGCTTTCTGCCCGCGTGCGCGCGCCTCGGCAAGCTGGGCATCGAGGCGGCCAATCTCCAGCTCGACGTGGGCAACCTCGGTGCCCAGGGTCTCGCGCCGCTCCCGGGTCCGGCTGATGTCCTGGCGAATATTCTCGAGAACAGCCAGCGCCTCGGCATGCTCACGATTCGCGGCATTGAAGTCCTGTGTCAGCGCCAGCCGATTGCGCGAGTTGGCGCCCAACCGGGCCCGGGCCGTGTCCCGGCGGCTTTCCAGATCCCGGATGCTGGCCTGGCGGGTCTCCACCGTTGCGGCAAGGTCCCGGATCCGGGTCTCGCGGGTCAGCACGCCCGCTTCGCTGCGCTGGCCGCGATTCACCCTCACCCAGCCATGACCCAGCCAGACGCCATCACGCGTGATGACCGATTGGTGGGGCGCGGCCCGGCCAAGCATGTCCACCGCCTCCGCCAGTCCGTCCGCGGTCAGGACATCGGCCAGGAGCGCAGCCGAATGGCCCGGCTCACCGACACGGGCCAACAGCGTACCCCCGGTGCTCCCGCCCGCGCCCGCTGCGCGCCCAACCAGCATCAGCTGGGTCTCGGGAAGCCCGCTGAGGTGGGCGGCGAAGTCATCAACGCATACTGCCTGGAGGAAATCGCCCAGCACCGTTTCCACGGCCTGCAGCCACTCCCGCTCGACCTGCAATTGCTGGGCCAGCCGCGGCTGGCCACCGAGGTTCTCCCGGGAAAGCCATGAGGACAGCATGGCATCATCGTTGCGCAGCGCCGCGTCCTGCATGGCCCTGAGCGCACCGATCTGGCCCTGGCAGGAAGCCAGTCCGGCGGTCAGTTGCTCGAGATCTCCTCCCAGCTGCAGCTCGAGGTGGCGCAGGTCAGCTGCCTCCTGCTCGAGCCGGAGAATCTGCTGCTGCAGATCGTGCGCCTGTCGTTCCGCGTTCTGTTCGAGGGCGACCTGCCCGGCCAGGCGCCCATCGAGGTCTTCGAGGTCCAGGCCGGCCTGCTCACGCCGCAGCGTCTCCTGCTGCCGGCGCAACTGGCCCAGCTGGGCCTCAAGGTGCTCGCAACGCGCCTGTTCGAGCTGGGCCGCCTGCTGGATTTCCCTGACGCCCAGGTTGTATTCCTGCCAGTCGTCCTGCCACTGCCCGAGGGCACGCTCGGCATCGCCGAGGGCAACTGCAGCCGCGGCCTCCGCCTCCCCCAGCCGGGTCATTTCCGGTTCGAGCTCGCGCAGCGCCGATTCCATCCCGGCCAGCTGCTGCAGGTCTCGCTCCATCTCCTGTTCCAGCACCGCGACCTGGCCGTGCGACTGGGCGAGGTCGGATTGGTGCCGCTCGCGGATCTCGCGTGCATGCGCGATGCCCTGTTCCAGGCGTGAGATCTCGCCCTGCACGCCATAGTGACGCGCCTGGATGGCGTTATGGGCCTCGGTTGCAGCCAGGTGGCGTTCACGCGCCGCCACGATCCCGGCCTCGATCTGGCGCTGCCCCGCCACCGAGGCCTCCAGCTCGGTGTGCCGGCGGGCGAGATCGAGCCGTGTCCCCTCCAGTCCGCCATCCAGGTCCGCGAGCCTGAGCGCCAGCAACTCCGCCTCCAGGCGGCGCTCGCGGGCCTTCAGCTCCTTGTACTTCTCGGCGGTCCTGGCCTGGCGCTGCAGGTAGTCGATCTGCTTGGTGATCTCCTCCCGGAGGTCCCCAAGGCGGGCCAGGTTGTCACGCGTGTGCTGGATGCGCGACTCCGTCTCGCGGCGCCGTTCCTTGTACCTGGAGATGCCGGCGGCCTCCTCGATGTAGGCCCGCATCTCCTCGGGCTTGGCATCGATCAGGCGCGACACCATGCCCTGCTCGATGATCGCGTAGCTGCGCGAGCCGAGTCCGGTGCCCAGGAAGAGGTCGGTGATGTCCTTGCGCCGGCAGCGCGTGCCATTGAGGAAGTAGCTGGAAGTCCCGTCCCGGGACAGGGTTCGTCGCAGCGAGATTTCCCCGTACTGGGCGTACTGGCCGCCGATCGAGCCGTCGGAATTGTCGAAAAAGAGCTCGATGCTCGCCGAACCCACCGGCTTGCGCGAAGACGATCCGTTGAAGATGACGTCGGCCATGGAATCGCCGCGCAGGTGCTTGGCGGACATCTCGCCCATGACCCAGCGAACGGCGTCGATGACGTTGGACTTCCCGCAGCCGTTCGGCCCGACGATGCCGACCAGGTTGCTCGGCAGCTGGAACGAGGTTGGATCGACGAACGACTTGAAACCGGCGAGTTTGATCTTGCTCAGCCGCATCGTTCATGCCCCGGTACTGAGGACGGGAATCCGGCCAGACCGGACAGGATGCCAAGCGTGCTGTTCTGCTGTTGCAAAGGATACCTCCGCCGCGCCGGACGCGGGACCCCGTGTCTCTGGAGGACAGGTGACCGGCTCCGCCGAGCCGTGGTCCGCGCACGCAGGGTAGTGTAAAGTAAAAATCCACTTGGCACACCAGCGCTGGCTGCCGCCCCGAATGACGGAATCCACTGCAAAATCCACGTCGCCGCAGTCGGCATTGCTGGAGACCTTCAGCAACCCGCACAGCAATCGCGACTACACGATCCGCATCCGCATACCCGAGTTCACCTGCCTGTGCCCCAAGACCGGGCAGCCGGATTTCGCCACGTTGCACCTCGAGTACATCCCCGACCACAGCTGCATCGAACTGAAAGCACTGAAGCAGTACATCTGGTCATTCCGCAACCAGGGTGCCTTCCATGAGGCCGTAACCAACCGGATACTGGATGACCTGACAGCGGTCCTGGCCCCGCGGTTCATGCGCCTGACGGCCGAATTCAACGTCCGTGGCGGCATCTACACGACCATCGTCGCCGAATTCCGGCAGCCGGCGTGGACGCCAGCGGCCAGCCATCCGGCCGGCCCCGCCCACCGCTGACAAGGGCAGCCGGCCAGCCGCCCGCACGACGCTCTTCCACCCCGGATAAGCGTATGTATAATCCGGCGTTTCCTGAGAACCGGACGCATCGGGCATGGCTGTGAAGAAAAAGCGATCCACCAGCGCATCGACGGGAAAGTCCCCGGCTCGCAAGACCCGGGGTGCCAGCCGCAAGCCAGCCGCCGCGGCGGGCAAGCGGGCTGCCGCGAAGGCTCCAGCCAGGTCCACTGCAAAGGCATCCGCGGGCAAGACCACCGCCCGGGCCCGGAGCAAGACCACAGCAGCCAGGGCTTCCGCCCCGGCAAAACGCAGCGCCGCCGGCAGCAGGGCCTCGCCTCCTGCGAAGGCAGGCGCTGGGGCCGGGAAGCCGGCGAGCGCCAGCGCGCCGCGTCAGAGTCAGGCAAAGCCTGCGCAGCCACAACAGGGCAGGCCCCCACCCCGCCGGGGCAGCGGGGGTGCCGTCACCGGCACCGTGGGGCTGATCCACGGGATTCCACCGTACCGGCCGCAACCGGGCGAAACCTACATGAATGACCGGCAGCGCGATCACTTCCGGAACATTCTGCTGGCCTGGAAGCGGGAGTTGATGGAAGGCGTCGATCGCACCGTCCATCATATGCAGGATGAAGCCAGCAATTTCCCTGATCCGAACGACCGTGCCACCCAGGAGTCAGAGTTCGGGCTCGAGCTGCGAACGCGGGACCGCGAACGCAAGCTCCTGAAGAAGATCGACTCCGCGCTCGAGCGTATCGAGGACGGCTCCTACGGGTACTGCGAAGAAACAGGCGATGAGATAGGCCTCAAGCGCCTGGAAGCCCGCCCCGTAGCCACCCTGTCCGTTGAAGCGCAGGAACGCCGGGAAGTCGCTGAACGCCAGTACCGCGACCGGGAAGACGGCTTCTAGAGCAGCCCCATTTTGCCGTTGAGGGTGACCCGGGTGCCGGAACGGCCGCGCCCGGGCGGTTTCCCGTGGGCGACGGCATTACCTCGGTTTCACCTTTTGACAAAGCGTCAACATGCTGTTTTGTATTATATTTTATGTTGAAAAGGTATGACTTTCAGGCAGCTATCGTGCAGCGAACTAACTGCCCCCTCATTGTGTCAAAGCACCCAGGATGACGATGATCTGACCGGTCGGTTCGAGTCCAGGTCATTCGCCTTTGAGTCCGCAGACACCAGGTAATCGAGAGGCCGCCTACATGAACGAACCCAGACTGATCCGCAAGTATGTCAACCGGCGTCTTTACGACACGGCTGAAAGCCGCTACGTCAACCTTGAGGACCTGCGCCGCGTGATCAACGCGGGAGGGGAAATCCGCGTCATTGACCAGACCAGCAGCAAGGACATCACGACAACCGTGCTGTTGCAGATCATCGGCGAAGCGGAAAAGTCAGGCGCCCCGCTCCTCGGCGCTGACTTCCTCGCCGCGCTCATTCGTCTTGCCGGGAGGGAGCGCGATCCGGGGCTTGGCGAGCGCCTGCAGGCGGCACTCGGCCTTGCCCCGCCAACCGACAGCCGCGGGATGCGCTACCCCGGGGAGAGCGGAAGAAGCGCCCTGTAAGGATGCCGGCCCGCGGCTAGGCCGCGTCAAGGTTGCGCATACTGAGGCGGATCCGGCCCTGTCGGTCAACCTCGAGCACCTTGACGCGGACCAGGTCGCCTTCACGCAGCTTGTCGCTGACACGCTCGACCCGTTCGTCGGAGATCTGCGAGATGTGAACCAGGCCATCCCGGCCGGGGAGAATCGTCACGAAGGCACCGAAGTCCATCAGGCGCGCCACGCGGCCTTCGTAGATCTGCCCGACCTGGACTTCTGCCGTGATCAGCTCGACGCGCCGCTGCGCTTCCCTGCCCGAGGCCGCGTCAACCGAGGCGATCTTGACGGTGCCGTCGTTGTCGATGTCGATCGTCGTGCCGGTATCCTCCGTGATCGCCCGGATCACGGAACCGCCCTTGCCGATGACATCCCGGATCTTCTCGGGGTCGATGCTGATGGTGATGATCGTCGGCGCCCACTCCGACATTTTCTGGCGGGGCGCATCCAGCACCTGGTTCATCTGGTCGAGGATGTGCAGGCGCGCTTCACGCGCCTGCTTGAGGGCATCGCGCATGATGTCGCGGGTGATCCCGTCGATCTTGATGTCCATCTGCAGGGCAGTCACGCCGCTGCTCGTGCCCGCCACCTTGAAATCCATGTCGCCGAGATGGTCCTCGTCACCGAGGATGTCCGTCAGCACCTGGTAACGGTCGCCCTCCTTCACCAGGCCCATGGCGACACCCGCCACCGGCGCTGCGGTGGGAACGCCTGCATCCATCAGCGACAGGCTGGCGCCGCATACCGATGCCATGGAACTCGAACCGTTTGACTCGGTGACTTCCGAGACCACGCGCACGACGTAAGGGAACTTGCCCATGTCCGGCAGGACGGCGGAGATGGCCCGGCGGGCCAGGCGTCCATGGCCGATTTCCCGCCGCTTGGGCGAGGACATGAAGGAGATCTCGCCGGTGGAATACGGCGGGAAATTGTAGTGCAGCATGAAGCGGTCGCGGTGCTCGCCACTCAGCGCGTCGATGATCTGCGCATCGCGATCCGTGCCCAGTGTGGTAACCACAAGCGCCTGGGTTTCGCCACGGGTGAACAGCGCCGAACCGTGGGTACGGGGCAGCACGCCAGTGCGAATCCTGATCGGCCGGACGGTGGTGTAGTCGCGGCCATCGATGCGTGGCTCGCCCTTGATCACTCGCTCCCTGACGATGCGGCTCTCGAGCGCGGAAAATTCCTCGCCCACCTGGTCCGCAGTCCATTTCGCCGTCTCGCCCGCACCGAGCGCAGCTGTGGCCTGCGTCTTCAGTTCCCCGATGCGACTGGTGCGCTGCTGCTTCTCGCGAATCTTGTAGGCCTCATCCAGCGTCTTGCCGGACATGGTCTCGACCGCCTTGCGCAGTTCAGGATCCACCTGCGCCGGCTTCCAGTCCCATGCCGGCTTGCCGCACTGCCTGGCAAGGTCCTTGATGGCATCGATGGCAACCTGGAAGTGGCCGTGGCCGAACATCACGCCATCAAGCACGACATCCTCGGGCAGGCACTTGATCTCGGACTCGACCATCAGCACCGCAGAAGAGGTTCCGGCAACCACCAGGTCCATCTGCGACTTTACCATCTGGCTCTTGGCAGGATTGAGGACGTAGCGGCCATCGATGTAGCCGACACGGGCGCCGGCAATGGGACCGCCGAAGGGCACACCGGCAAGCGCCAGCGCCGCCGAGGCACCGATCATCGCCGGAATGTCAGGATCGACCTCCGGGTTGATGGAGACGACCGTGGCGATGATCTGGACTTCGTTGTAGAAGCCCTCGGGGAACAGCGGGCGGATCGGCCGGTCGATCAGGCGGGAAGTCAGGGTTTCCTTCTCGCCCGGGCGGCCTTCGCGCTTGAAAAACCCGCCGGGGATGCGGCCGGCGGCATAGGTCTTTTCCTGGTAGTTGACGGTCAGGGGGAAGAAGTCGCGGTTTTCACCGGCGGTCTTCTCGGCCACAGCGGTCACCAGGACGACGGTGTCCGCCATGCTGACCAGGACCGCACCATCTGCCTGGCGGGCAATCTCGCCTGTTTCCAGGGTGACTTCATGCTCCCCATAGGGGAATGATTTCTTTACCGACAGCACTTTCTGCACCTACCTTGAAAGGAACCTCAAAACCACCCGCACTCGCCTGCTGCGAACACGGGTCGTCGGGACGAAGATTGACGAGTCAGCGACCGGGACCCGGTCGCTCAGCGGCGCAGACCCAGTTTTTCAATCAGGGTCTTGTAGCGCTCGCCGTCGGTGCCCTTCAGATAATCCAGCAGCTTGCGCCGCTGGTTGACCATCTTGAGGAGACCCTGGCGGGAGTGATGATCCTTCTTGTGCTTCGCGAAGTGCTCGGTCAACTCGTTGATGCGCGCTGACAGCAGCGCAACCTGCACTTCCGGAGACCCGGTATCGGCCGCACCGCGACGGTTCTCGGATATGACTTTCGACTTCTGCTCGGCCGACAGGGACATCAGCTACTGCTCCTTGGGAATTCTCTAATCTTGCCCGTACAAAACGCGGCGTATTGTACCCCCGGTCAGGGGCCAGTTACACCTGTTTTCGCGCCGGTATCCGGCGACGGGATCCGCCACAGTCGCCGCGAAAGGATACTGCCGTCCGCAGCCGCCTCCCCGATGCCCAGAAACAGGCCATCGGGCCCATACAGGCGCACGAATCCGGCCGCTGCACCCGGGGATTGCAGCCCCCGCCCCTGCCGCAGCCTGGCCACGTCAGGGGCCTGGAGGCGCAGTGCCGGAAAGGTCGCCAGGGCCTGGTCTGCGGGAATCAGCAGGGCGTCCAGGTCCGCTCCCGGCGTGGCTGCCAACTGTTCAATCCGATCCAGCGTGACCATCGTTCCCACGGGAAACGGGGACACCGCCAGGCGGCGCAGTTCCAGGACATGCGCGACGGTGCCCAGCCGGCAGGCTATGTCTTCCACCAGGGTCCGGATGTAGGTCCCCTTGCTGCAACGGACCCCGAGGACGGGACGATGCGGGTCGTACTCCTCCACGTCCAGGCCGTGGATGGTCACCTCCCGCGCAGCGCGCTCGACCCGCAGGCCGGCACGCGCCAGGCGGTACAATGGCTGCCCGCGGACCTTGAGCGCCGAATACATCGGTGGAACCTGCAGGTATGGTCCTGCAAAGGTCCGGAGCACGGCGCGCAGATCTTCCAGGCTGACCTGCTCGATGCCGCGGGCCTCGGTGGCGCCCTCCTCATCGCCCGTTGAGGTTGCCAGACCGAAGGCAAGGCAAACCCGGTAGGACTTGTCGGAGTCGAGCAGGTAGCCAGACACCTTGGTCGCTTCGCCAAGGCATATTGGGAGCATCCCGGTCGCGAGCGGATCAAGGCTTCCGGTGTGTCCCGCCTTGCGGGCGCGGAACAGTGCCTTGACGCGCTGCAGGGCACGGTTCGACGACATGCCGGGCGGCTTGTCCAGCAGGAGGATGCCGTCCACATCACGCCGTTCGACACGGCCCGCAGGGGCCTCAGCAGCCATCTTCGGGCGGATCCTGCGCCTCCGGGTGGGCAGGTGGGCGCCCCGCATCGCTGTCTACGGCCTTCTGAATCAGGTCTTCCAGCGAACGGGCCCTGGCCAGCGCATCATCCGGGCGGAAACGCAGCTCGGGCACCTTCCGTACCTGCAGTTCCCGCGCAACTCGCGAACGGAGGAAGCCGCTGGCAGCCTGCAGGCCCGCGGCCGTGTCCTCAGGCGGGGCAGCGCCGCCCAGAACAGCGTAGTAGACCCGGGCCACCGCAAGATCGCGGGAGACCTCGACCTGGGTCACCGTCACGCCAGCCAGGCGCGGATCCCTGGCACTGGCGGCCAGCGCCTCGCTCAGGATGCGCTGGATGGCCTCTTCGACACGACGGCTGCGCGGGAACTCCCTTGGCATGCGCCACTCACCCGTCCAGCGGCCGCAGGGCCGGGCAACGCATCAGAGTGTCCGGGCCACCTGCACCCGCTCGAAGCACTCGATCTGGTCGCCAACCTTGACGTCGCTGTAATTGCGCACGCCGATGCCGCATTCGGTGCCCGCCCGCACTTCGGCCACGTCGTCCTTGAATCGGCGCAGCGAGTCGAGGTCACCCTCGAAGATCACCACGTTGTCGCGCAGGACCCGGACCGGGTTGCTGCGCCTGACGTGGCCGTCGACGACCAGGCAGCCGGCGACGCTGCCGAACCTGGGCGAGCGGAACACTTCCCTGACCTGCGCCAGTCCCACGATCTGCTCGCGGATTTCCGGGGCCAGCATGCCGGTCATGGCCGCCTTCACGTCATCGATGGCCTGGTAGATGATGCTGTAGTAACGGACATCGACACCCGTGGTCTTGATGGCATCGCGCGCGGCGCCATCCGCCCTGACGTTGAAGCCGATGATCGTGGCACCGGAGGCGGCCGCAAGATTGACGTCCGATTCGGTGATGCCACCGGCACTGCTGCCAATGACCTTGACGCCAACCTCGCTGGTGCCGAGCTTGGTCAGCGCATCGCGCAGCGCCTCCGCGCTGCCGTGCACATCCGCCTTGATCAGCAGCTGGACCGACTTGGCACCGGAACCGAGCTGGCTGAACACGTCTTCCAGCCTGGTGGACGGCTGTTGCGCCAGCTTGGTGTCGCGGCTGCGGGCCTTGCGCAGATCCGACAGTTCCCGCGCCTGGCGCTCATCGGGCAGGACCACCGCTTCATCACCCGCTGCCGGAATTCCCGAGAGACCCAGCACGACCACCGGCATCGAGGCACCGGCTTCCCTGACCGTGTCGCCGGCGGCATCGTACATGACGCGCACGCGGCCGTATTCCTGCCCGGCCAGCAGGACGTCGCCCTGGCGCAGCAGGCCACCGGTGATGAGCACCGTCGCCACGGCGCCACGGCCCTTTTCCAGGCCGGACTCGATCACCACGCCAGTCGCCGGGCCGCTGTCCGGGGCCTTGAGATCGAGAAGTTCCGCCTGCAGGAGCAGCGTCTCCAGCAGCTTGTCGACACCAGCCCCGGTGCGGGCCGATACGTTCACGAACAGCGTCTCCCCACCCCACTCCTCGGGAACCACGCCACGCTGCACCAATTCATTGCGCACGCGCTCGGGGTCGGCGTCGGACTTGTCGATCTTGTTGATGGCCACGACGATCGGCACATCCGCAGCCCGCGCGTGCTGGATGGCCTCCTCGGTCTGCGGCTTCACACCATCATCAGCCGCCACGACCAGCACGACGATGTCGGTCACCCGCGCCCCGCGGGCGCGCATCGCCGTAAAGGCCTCATGCCCCGGAGTATCCAGGAAGGAAATCCGGCCGTTGGGGGTGTCGATGCAATAGGCGCCAATGTGCTGGGTGATGCCGCCAGCCTCACCCGCTGCGACCCGGGTGCTGCGGATGAAGTCGAGCAGCGAGGTCTTGCCGTGGTCGACATGACCCATGATCGTCACCACCGGCGGCCTGGCCTTCAGTTCGCCAGCATCGACCCCCGGCCGCCGGAGGATCTCCGCCTCGAGACCACCGGCCTGGGCTGCCTTCGGCGTATGGCCCATCTCCTCGACGACCAGCATTGCCGTGTCCTGGTCGATCACCTGGTTGATCGTCGCCATGGTGCCGAGCTTCATCAGCACCTTGATGACCTCGTTGCCCTTGACGGCCATCTTCTGCGCGAGTTCGGACACCTTGATCGACTCTGGGATCTCGACCTCGCGCACCACCGGCACGGTCGGCCGCTCGAATGCGTGGCGGGCATCCAGCGTGACGGAACCGGTGCGGCGCGTGGGGCGCTTCTTCTTGCGCCGGCCACTGATGTCCGTGGCGACATGCAGTTCCTGCCGGCCGTAGCGCGTCGTTGACCGGTCATCCACCGGCGCGCGCACGGGCTCCGGGGCGGCCCTGGGCCAGACCCGAACCTCTTCCGCACCACGGTCGCGCTCGCCGCCTTCGCGCTTCCTGGCATCCTTCTGCCGCCGGGCCTCTTCCGCCGCCCGTGCCTCCTCCTCGGCCTTCAGGCGGGCCGCTTCCTGCTCACGGCGTTCCCGCTCGAGGCGCTCCTGCTCGGCACGCTCCTGCTCGGCGCGCTCGCGGCGCTCCTGCTCGAGCCGCAGCTCCTCCTCTTCGCGGCGCTTGCGGTCGACCTCCTCCTGCTGCTGGCGCGCCTCCTTCTCGAGCTCATCGCGCTTGACGTAGGTCCGCTTGCGGCGGACCTCGACGTTGACCGTCCGGGCGCGCCCCTGGCTGCTCGCAAGCTTGATCTCGCTCTGGGTGCGCCGCTTCAGCGTGATCTTCTTCGGGGCGCCGTCGGTGGCACTCCCGTCCGCCTCACCACGGCTGCGCCGCAGGTAACCGAGGAGCTCCATCTTGGCATCTTCGCTGATGACGGCGTCAGCGCCGCTGACGCCGATGCCGGCCTCTGTCAGCTGCGCGAGCAGGCGCTCCACGGGCACCTTGAGCACCTCGGCAAACTGGGCGACGGTCACATCCGACATGCAATTGCTCCGTTCATGGAGACCCGCCGTCAGGCCGGGCTCTCCTCATTCTCGAACCAGTGGGCGCGCGCCGCCATGATCAGCGATGCCGCGCGCCCGGGGTCCAGCCCCTCGATGCCGGCCAGGTCATCGACAGCCTGCTCGGCCAGGTCCTCGCGGGTCACCACGCCGTGGCTGGCCAGCTGCCGGGCCAGGTCGGCGTCCATGCCAGCCAGCGCCTGCAGGTCCTCGGCGGGCTTGGCGCCGCCCGCAGTCTCTTCGGTCGCGATGGCCATGGTCAACAGCACGTCGCGGGCGCGGCTGCGCAGCTCATCGACGATCTGCTGGTCGAACTCCTCGATAGCCAGCAGTTCGCTGACCGGCACGTAGGCGATTTCCTCGATGGTCGAGAAGCCCTCCTGCACGAGGATCAGCGCCACGTCCTCGTCAACGTCAAGTTGCTGCATGAACAACTCGGCGACCGTCCTGGCCTCCTGCTCGCTCTTCTCGTCAGCCGCGGCCTCGCTCATGACATTGAGCTCCCAGCCGGTCAGCTCGCTCGCGAGGCGGATGTTCTGGCCGCCACGGCCAATCGCCTGGGACAGCTTGTCCTCAGTCACAGCGATGTCCATGCTGTGAGACTCCTCATCGACGACGATGGAACTGACCTCCGCCGGCGACATGGCGTTGACGACGAACTGGGCGGGATTGCCATCCCACGGGATGATATCCACGCGTTCACCGGCAAGCTCATTGGACACGGCGGTGACGCGCGAACCACGCATGCCAACGCAGGCGCCGACCGGGTCGATGCGCGAGTCGTTGCTCTTCACGGCGATCTTGGCGCGCAGACCCGGGTCACGGGCTGCGCCCATGATCTCGATGAGTCCCTGGCCCACTTCCGGGACCTCGATCTTGACCAGTTCCATCAGGAACTGTGGCGCCGTACGGCTGAGGAACAGCTGCGGACCGCGCAGCTCGGAGCGCACCTCGCGCAGCAGGGCCTTCATCCGGTCCTGCGTGCGGACCGGTTCACGCGGGATCATGCTCTCCCGGGGGATGAACCCCTCGGCATTGCTGCCAAGATCGAGGAAGATGCCGTTGCGATCCACGCGCTTGACCACACCACTCAGCAACTGGCCGACACGCCCGGAGAATTCCTCGACGACCTTCCTGCGCTCGGCCTCACGTACCTTCTGCACGATGACCTGCTTTGCCGTCTGCGCGGCGATACGGCCAAAGTCCACCG
The DNA here is from genome assembly GCA_020853135.1 of Gammaproteobacteria bacterium. GTDB lineage: Bacteria > Pseudomonadota > Gammaproteobacteria > Steroidobacterales > QUBU01. The sequence continues at coordinate 1,405 of JADYZO010000078.1, read as the reverse complement.
ACTCGATGGGCACCTCGACGAAGCCGCCAGGTTCCGCCGCCGGATCGACGTCGACGGCATCGATCATGCGCAATTCCTTGTCCGGAAACTCGAGCTCGGTCGAGTCGTCAGCAAACACCTTCCAGCGCTGGAAGGTCTCGTAGTCGCCTGTCTTGCGGTCGATGCTGACGCGGGCATCAATGCCGTCGCCATGCCTCTTGCGCGTGGCGGATGCCAGTGCCGCTTCCAGGGCATCGAAGATGATTTCCTTGTCGACGCCCTTCTCGTTGGAGACCACATCGACCACGTTGAGGATTTCTTTGTTCATAAGCCGATTTCCGCCATCAGTTGCCGGCCGGCGCCCGCAGATCAGGCACCAGGCGAACCACGTCTATGTCTGTCATCGCTATGCGCATCGTCACGCCCTCGCCCGAGACCTCGATCACCTCGCCGTGGCGCCCCAGCAGGCTGCCCTGGATGCGCCGGCGCCCATCGACCAGCCGCCGCAGCCTGACCTGGACCGTGGCCCCGGCGAACCGGTCGAAATGCGCCGGCTTCACCAGCCGGCGATCCAGTCCGGGCGAGGACACCTCCAGGCTGTACTGCCCGCCGATCGGATCGGCCACATCCAGCACGCTGCCCACCTGCCGGCTCACGCGCTCGCAATCATCCACTGTGACACCCTGGCCCGAATCGATGAACAGGCGCAGCAAGCCCCGGCCCCGGCCGGTCCTCACTTCAAGATCCGAGAGTTCGAAGCCCAGCCCTTCAACTGCCGGCTCCAGCAACTCCCAGAGCGTCTCTCGCGTCGCCGCCATCCATCCTCACCTGCCGCCTCAGCAGTCCCTGCGGCCACAACAAACAAAAAATGGGCCATAGGGCCCATCTTCTGCAGCGTGCCTCCCGGTCCCGACATCGGACCGCCTGAAGACGCCGCTCCAAAAAGAAATAGCCCCGTTCGGGGGCTACTTCCGCTGGTCCCGGTCGCTGAAGGTGGAGTGGTCCGGCAACATCCGCCGGACCCACAAACCCTAGCCCTTGCCATCCACGCACCCTTGGCAGGCAGCGCGGACCACACCAAACCGGGGCTATTCTAGCTGGCCCGGGGCCGGGGGGTAAACCCTTGGGGGCACCCGGAACTGGTCATTGCGGGCACTGCTCCGACGGCTGGTCCCTGCTCCTTCCAGTGAAGCAGATACCCTGAAACGCCAAAAGGCCGCTCGAAGGGCGGCCTTTTGGCTGCAAAGGTTGGTAGCGGGGGCTCCCTGCCAACGCTATCTACCGCTGATTACCGCGTTCGATATCGCTGAGGCTCCCGCCCTTACAAGCGCGTTACTGTCCGACTCGGAGGGAGTTCGCGCTTCCAGAGCCGCGCATTATACGGGCGTAACCTCTCGCCCCGCAACCCAAAACGGGGGCGGTCATG
>JADYZO010000077.1 GCA_020853135.1 Gammaproteobacteria bacterium | reverse complement strand
GGGTCGAGGCGCATCTCGCGGCGCACCAGCTGGCGCGCGACGGCCCTGACCAGCTCGACGATCTCCTCGTGGAAGCGGTGCTCGAGCCCCTCGAAGGGCCGCGCGAGTGCATCGAGTGCGGTCTCCAGGGCCTGGTTGCGGGCGGCCACCTCGCGTTGCGCGGCCTCGAGGCCGGCGCGCCGGCCGTCCTCGAAGCCCTCGCGCCAGGCCTGCTGGCGGGTGGTGGCGGGGTCAGCGGCATCCTGCCCGCCGGGGCGGGCAGGATTGGCGACCTCGGGCGCCAGCCAGGGCTGGCAGTCTTCGGCCAGTTCGTGGCTGCGGATGAGACGGGAGGACACCATGGACTCCTACACGAACTCGTTGCCGCCGCCGCCGAGCATGATGGTGCCCTCGTCGGCGAGGCGGCGTGCCGTGCCGACGATGTCCTTCTGTGCAGCCTCCACGTCGGAGAGCTTCACCGGGCCCTTGGCGTCGAGGTCGGACTTGAGCAGTTCCGCGGCACGCTTGGACATGTTGCGGAAGATCTTCTCCTGCAGTGCGGGGTCGGTGCCCTTGAGGGCCACCACCAGCGTGTCCGTGGTGATCTCGCGGACCAGCGCCTGGATGCCGCGGTCGTCCACGTCCATCAGGTTCTCGAAGATGAACATGTTTTCCTGGATCTGCTGGGAGAGCGCGGCGTTGGCCTGGTCGAGTTCCTCGACGATCTTCTTCTCCGTCTCCTTGGGCACCTGGTTGAGGATCGAGGCGGCACTGCGCACGCCGCCCATGCTGGCCATCTTCTGGGTGCCGGACTGCTTGAAGTGGTGCTGGAGCACCTCATCGAGCTCGGCGATGGCGCTTTCGGGCACCTCGCCCATGCGCGCGATGCGGGTGACGACATCGGTGGCCTGGCGCACCGGCAGCTGGCCGATGACCTGCGCCGCCTTGCCGGGCTCGAGGCCGGCGAGGATGATGGCGATGACCTGCGGGTGTTCGCTGTGGATGATCTCGGTCACTTCCTTGGCCTCCATGAGCTGCAGGGAATCGAGGCCCTTGCCCTCACCCTCGACCAGCCGGTCGTAGAGCGTGCGGGCGCGCTCCTCGCCGAGCGAGCTGGTGAGGAGTCTCTTCAGGAATTTCGGCGAGCGGCCGGCCAGCGGCGCCTCGGTCTCCACGTTGTCGGCGAAGTGCCCGAGCACCGCGTCGGCCTGGTGGCGCGTGACCTTGTTGAGCTTCGCCATGGCCGCGCCGAGTTTCTGCACCTCGGCCACCGGCATGTGCTTCATGACCTCGGCGGCCTCCCGCTCGCTGAGCGACATCAGGAAGACGGCCGCACGTTCGCTGCCGGACAGGTTCTGCGCGTTGCTGTTACTCATCGGTCTGCATCCAGGTCCTCACGATCTGGGCCACACGCTCGGGGTTCTTGTCGGCGAGCTGGCGCGCGACGCTGACCTTGTCGTCGAAGGACAGGGCGGCGCGTGGCTGCCCCGCGGGGCCGCCCGCGCCGGCGCCGGCCGGCAGGGCCCCGGCTGGCGGCGCACCGCCGGTGCTGCCGAGGCCGCGCATGATCGGGCGGATCACGGCGAAGGCGAGGGCCAGCACCAGCAGTCCCGCGAGCACGGTGCGCACGGTGTCGAACAGGCCGGGGGAGTCGAGCAGGCCGGGCCCTTCCCCGGCGGCCCCGGCCGGCTGCTCGTAGAAGGACACGCTGCTGACGCTGACGGTGTCGCCGCGCTTCTCGTCGAAGCCGACGGCTTCCTTCACCAGGCGGGTGATTTCATCGATCTCCTGCTGGGTCGGCGCCTGGGTGCTGACGGTGCCGTCCTCGGCCGTGGTGCGCTTGTGGTCGACCAGCACCGCCACCGAGAGGCGGCGGATCGAGCCGATGGAGGAGCGCGTGCGGCTGAGCGTGCGGTCCACCTCGAAGTTGCGGGTGCGGTGCAGGGATTCGTTGGTCGGTGCCGGTGCGGTGCCCTGGGCGGCCGGCGCGCCCCGGGCGGCGGCCGTGGCCTGGGCGGGCTGGCCGGCGGGCGGCGGGTTCGCGGCATTGGTGGCCACCACCGGGGGTGGTGGCGTGTTGGACAGCGCGCCGGGGATGCCGCCGTTGGCCGGGCCGGCATCGTTGCGCCGCTCCTCGGCCACCTGCTCGCTGCGCAGCGCCGTGTTGTCGGGATCGTAGGCCTCGCGCGTCTCCTCGCGCTCGGTGTAGTCCATGTCCGCGGTCACCGTGGCACGGATGCGGCCGGGGCCCAGCATCGGGCCGAGCAGGCTGACGATGCGCTCGGTGTAGGAGTTTTCCAGGCGCTCGGTGAACTCGAACTGCTGTGTCGAGAGGCCGAGCGCCGAGGCGTCGCCCGGTGCGCTGAGCAGCTTGCCCTGCTGGTCGACGACGGTGACCTTGCCGGCCTCCATGCCCGGGATGCTGGAGGCCACGAGGTGCACGATGGCGGCCACCTGCGTCTTCTCGAGCTCGCGTCCCGGATAGAGGTTGAGGAGCACCGAGGCGCTCGGCTCGCGCCGCTTGCGCAGGAACACCGAGTTCTCCGGCAGCGCCAGGTGGACGCGCGCGGCCTGCACCGGGCGCAGCGTGCTGATGGTGCGGGCGAGCTCGGTCTCCAGCGCGTGGTTGTAGCGCGCGTTCTCCATGAACTGGCTGGTGCCGAAGCTGCCCTGCTCCTGCATGATCTCCAGCCCGAAGCTCGCCCCGCGCGGCAGCCCCTGGCCAGCCAGCTTGAGCCTGGCCTCGGCCACGCGTTCGCCGGCCACGAGGATGGCGCCGCTCTTCGGGTCGATCCGGTGCGGGATGTCCGTGGCGTTCAGCGCGTTCATGATCTCGCCGGCTTCCTGCTGGCTCACGTTGCTGAACAACATGGCGTAGCCGGGCTCGCGGACGTAGAACGCGGCGGTCACGCCGGCGGCGATGGCGAGCGCCAGTCCGGTGAGCAGCACGAGCTGGCGCAGGCCGGGGATCCGGTTCAGCGCGGTGAGGGGACTTCCTTCTGCGGCTTCCATGTTCGCCTACCTTGTGGAGCTGGGGATTGCCGGCGGCATCAGATCGGCATGTTCATGACTTGCTGGTAGGCCTCGACCAGGCGGTTGCGCACCTCGGTCATGGCCTGGAACGACAGGCTGGCCTTCTGCATGGAGACCATCACCTCGGCGACGCTCACGTCGGCGGCACCGGATTCGAAACGCGTGGCGAGCGACTGGGCGGCGGTCTGCTGCGTGCTCACCGAATCGATGGACTGGCGCAGCAGCTCGCCGAAGTGCGTGGCGCCGGGGCCCGCCGGCGGGGTGGCCAGGCCCGGGGCGCGGATCTCGGTGGCGAGTGCCCGCATCTGGCCGAGCACCTTGCTGATTTCCATGTCGCTCATCGTCGTCCCTCCGGGAGGAGCCTGTTGCGGTGTCAGCCGGCCAGCGCGTGGGCGTCGCGGCGGGGCAGCGCCACGCCGGCACTGCGCAGGCGGGCGAGCTTGTAGCGCAGGGTGCGGGGACTGATGCCGAGGAGTTCCGCGGCATGCTTGCGGCTGCCGCCGCGCCTGAGCGCATCGATGATCAGCTGGCCCTCGACACCCTGCAGGTTCTCCTGCAGCCGTGCCGGGGCGGCCGGCCGGGCCGCCGGACTGGCTGGCTGTGCTGCCGGGCTGGCCTGCGCGGGGGGCACCTCGCCGGCCTCCTCGAAGCGCAGGTCGGCCACGGCGATGTCGCGCGCGGTGGCCAGGATGACCGCCCGCTGCATGAGGTTGGCGAGTTCGCGCACGTTGCCCGGCCAGTGGTAGGCGAGCAGTGCCTGCGCGGCGGCGGGTGCGAGCAGCGGGATGGGCCGGCTGCGGTCCGCGCTCCCGGCGATGAAGAATTCCGCCAGCGGCAGGATGTCCGCCGGCCGCTGGCGCAGGGCCGGCAGGGCGATCGGGAAGACGCTCAGGCGGTAATAGAGGTCCTCGCGGAAGCGGCCGGCACGCACCAGGGCGCGCAGGTCCTGGTTGGTGGTGGCGAGCACGCGCACGTCGAGCGCCACCGGGCTGCGCCCGCCGATGCGCTCGACTTCGCGCTCCTGCAGGACGCGCAGCAGCTTGGCCTGCAGCGACACGCACATCTCGCTGATTTCATCGAGCAGCAGCGTGCCGCCCTGGGCCTGTTCGAACTTGCCTGCGCGCGACTCGTGGGCGCCGGTGAAGGCGCCCTTCTCGTGGCCGAAGAGCAGGGCTTCGAGCATGTTCTCCGGGATGGCCGCGCAGTTGATGGCGACGAACGGTCCGCGGGCGCGGGCCGAGTGCTGGTGGATGAAGCGGGCGAAGACTTCCTTGCCGGTGCCGGACTCCCCGCTGAGGAGCACGGTGGTGTCGGACGCGGCGACCCGCGCGGCCAGGGCCAGCGCCTCCAGGGTGATGGGGTCCTCGGCCACCATGCCGGTGGCGGGCAGCTCGCGCGGCACCAGCCGCTCGAGCCTGGTCACCAGCGTCTGTGCGGCAAAGGGCTTGACGAGGTAGTCGCTGGCGCCGGCCATCATCGAAGCGACCGCGTGCTCGATGCTGCCGTAGGCGGTGATCATCAGCACGGGCAGCTGCGGCCAGCGTTCGCGGATCCGTGCGAGCAGGGCCGAACCGTCCATGGGTTCCATCTGGTAGTCGGTGACCACGGCAGCCACTGCCGTGCCTGCGAGGACCTGCAGCGCTTCGGCGCCATTGGCGGCGGACAGGACCCTGAAGCCCGACAGGCGCAGCGTCTCGGCCAGCGCATCGCGCAGCTGCCTGTCGTCTTCGACGAGGAGGATCGGCTTGGGGGTCATGCAACGTTCCTTTGTCCGGTGCCGGGGCCCGTCTCCTGCCGCACGGCCGGCAGGCGCAGCACGAAGGTGGTGGCGCCGGGTGTGCCACTGGCGAGCACGACGTCGCCCTGGTGGGCACGGGCGATGGCACGGGCCACCGGCAAGCCGAGCCCGTTGCCGTCGGGCCGTGAGGTGAAGAAGGGGTCGAAGATGCGCCGGGCCAGGTCCGCGCTGATTCCCGGGCCGTTGTCGATGACGCTGATCTCCGCCTGCAGCCGGGAGGCGCGGGCGATGATGCGCACCCGGGCCGCCGGTCCCGCCGCGTCGAGCGCGTTGGTCGCGAGGTTCAGCAGCGCGCCGGCCAGCGTCTCGCGATTGCCCGCGAGGATCACGCGGGTTGCGGGCCGCGCGATGGCCACGGACTGCCCGGGCTGGACGATGCCGCCGAGCGCGGTCTCGACGCCATCGAGCAGTTCGTCGAGCGCGAAATGCTGGTCGGGGACCGTGCTGCCGCGGGCGAACTGCAGCATGTCGCCGACCAGCCGTTCCAGATCGTGCAGGCAGCTGATGGCTTTGCCGAGGAGTTCACTGCGCCGCTCCGCAGGAAGGTCCCCGCGCGCGGCGTTGGTGGCGTAGAGCAGGCTGGCAGCGAGCGGCGTGCGCACCTGGTGTGCCAGCGCGGCAGCCATCTCGCTGGTGGCGGCGAGGCGGCGGTGGCGTGCCAGCAGGTTCTCGATCTTGCGCCGCTCGGTGACATCGCTGAGCAGGAGCACGCGGCCGGCGCCGGATTCGAGCGGCTGCTGGGCCACCTGCATGCGCCGGCCGTCACGCAGCAGCAGGTCGCCCTCGCTGCCTGCGCTGGCCTCGAGCGCCTGCTCGCGCAGTGCCGCCCAGCTGCAGCCGGCGATGCCCGCACCCAGGAGCCCGCTGGCGGTGCCGTTGGCCCATTGCACGATGCCATCGGCATCGACCAGCAGCACGCCGGCGGGAATGGCCTCGAGGACCGCGGGGGCCTCAGGCCTCGCGGCAATGCCGGCGGGTGGTACGGGAGCGGGCAGGGCAGTCATACCCGATGACAGCAAGAACCGTGCCGCTATCGGAGAGAGTGCCTATCTCATTGATTTCAAGGCTTGGACTGAATGCAGAAAAGGCGCCTGCCAGAAATTTGGATGACAGCAGGGAGCGGTCGTCAGAATTTTGACGCCCGGAAGACGCCGGTCTCGGTAAAGACTCCGGTGCCCTTGCTGAAGGCGACCTGGCGGCGATGCCGCCGGAAGACCATCTTCTCCAGGCTCGCGGCGACCGCCGGCGTAAGATGCTCGAAGCGGGTCTGCAGCCAGCGGGCGCCGGAGCGCTCGAGGCTGCCGACGACGCGTCCGGGCAGCCGCAGCGGCAGGGGCAGCACCGGGTTGGCGTAGATCACGGTGTAGCCCATGTCGCCGGGCTTCGCCCTGGCCTGTTCCGGACCAGACCATTCCACACTCCCGGCGCGCAGGACCACGGAATGGCGCGGGGGCAGCCCGGCCTGGTCGGCCATCAGCCGGCCCATCAGGGAGAGCAGCACGTCCACCTTGACCTGCAGGTTCAGCAGCTCCGGGCTGGCGTGGTGGCCCGTATCGCTGGCCGGCTCACGCGGCGCTTCCTCGTAGACCGCCAGCGCCTGCAGTGCGCGTGCCGTCTCGTGGTTGGCCTGGTCGAGCCGGGTG
>JADYZO010000076.1 GCA_020853135.1 Gammaproteobacteria bacterium | reverse complement strand
CCGGCCAGGCGCTCGCCCTGCTCCGGCGCACCGGCGCCGATGCGGTGATGATCGGCCGCGCCGCGCAGGGCCGTCCGTGGATCTTCCGCGACATCGCCTCGCGCCTGCGCGGCGGCGGGCCCTTGCCCGAACCCTCCGTGGCCGAGGTGGCCGACATCCTGCTCGGCCACCTGCAGGCGCTGTACGGGTTCTACGGCGAGCACATGGGCCTGCGCATCGCGCGCAAGCACCTCGCCTGGTACAGCCAGCCCTACCCGGGCGCGGCGGAGTTCCGGGCCCGCATCAACCACGCCACGGGCACGGCCGAGCAGCTGCGGCTGGTGCGCGGGCATTTCGACCAGCTGGCCGTGGAGCAGCGCGCCGCCTGAACCGCTGGCGTCACCCTGCCATCCATGGCCCTCGTCCGCCTCAATCGTGTCTCCCTCGCCTTCGGCGACGTGCCGATCTTCACCGACGTGGATTTTTCCATCGAGCCGGGCGAGCGTGTCTGCCTCATCGGGCGCAACGGGGCCGGCAAGACCACGCTGCTGCGGCTCGTGACCGGCACGCTGCAGCCCGATGCCGGCGAGGTGGCGCTGCGCAAGGACATCACCGTCAGCACGCTGGAGCAGGAGCTGCCGGCGGATGACGGGCTGACCGTACGCGAGGTGGTGGCCGGCGGGCTGGCGCCCCTGCAGGCGCTGGTCGAGCGTTTCGAGGCGCTGTCACGCGAAGGCGGCGCCCGCCATGCGGCCGGGATCGAGGCCCTGCAGCAGCGCATCGACCTGCTGGATGGCTGGCAGATCGGCCAGCGCGTGGAGGCCATCATGAGCGAGCTGGCGCTGCCCCCCGGGCGGCGCCTGAACGAGCTCTCCGGCGGCTGGCGCCGGCGCGTCGGGCTGGCCCGCGCGCTGGTGTCGCGGCCCGACCTGCTGCTGCTCGACGAGCCCACCAACCACCTCGACATCGCCAGCATCGAGTGGCTGGAGGCCCGCGTGCAGCGCTTCCCCGGCGCGGTGCTGTTCATCAGCCACGACCGCGCCTTCCTCGACCGCATCGCCACCCGCATCGTCGAGCTCGACCGCGGCCGGCTCATCAGCTTCCCCGGCGACTACCTGGCCTTCCTCGAGCGACGCGAGCAGCTTGCCGCCGACGAGCAGGCGCACAACGCGCTCTTCGACAAGAAGCTGGCCGGCGAGGAAACCTGGGTCCGCCAGGGCATCAAGGCGCGGCGCACCCGCAACGAGGGCCGGGTGCGCGCCCTCATGAAGCTGCGCGAGCAGCGCGCCGCACGCATCGCCCCCACCCGCAAGCCGCGCATCGCCATCGAGGGTGCCGAGCCCTCGGGCCGCAAGGTGATCGAGGCCCGCGGCCTCGGCCACGGCTATGGCGGCCAGCTGCTGTTCCGGGATGTCTCGCTGAAGATCATGCGCGGCGACCGCATCGGCCTCATCGGCAACAACGGCGTCGGCAAGACCACACTGCTGCGCATCCTGCTCGGCGAAATCACTCCGCAGCAGGGCTCGGTGAAGCACGGCACCGGCATCGAAACCGGCTATTTCGGCCAGCTGCGCGAGAGTCTCGACCCGGCGAAGACCGTCGCCCAGGTGGTGGGCGATGGCTACGATTACGTGACGCTCCACGGCGGCCAGGTGCACATCATCGGCTACCTGCAGGGCTTCCTGTTCAGCGCCCGGCGCGCCATGACGCCGGTGAAGGCGCTCTCCGGCGGGGAGAGGAACCGCGTCATCCTCGCGCGCCTGTTCACCCGCCCCAGCAACCTGCTGGTGCTCGACGAACCCACCAACGACCTCGACGTCGAGACCCTCGAGGTGCTCGAGGAGCAGCTCGGCCAGTACGACGGCACGCTGATCGTCGTCAGCCACGACCGCATGTTCATGGATAACGTGGTCACCAGCACGCTGGCCTTCGAGACCGGTGGCATGGTGCGCCGCTACCCGGGCGGCTACTCGGACTGGCTGAGCCAGGGCGGCCAGCTGGCGGTGGCCGACGACCCGGTGGACGCGCAGCCCCCGCCGGGCGAAGGAGCCGCACCGGCACCTGAAACCCGCCCCGCCGCCGCACCGCGCCAGCCTCCGCGCGCGAAGCTCGGCTACAAGGACCAGCGCGAGCTCGATGCGCTCATGCCGCGCATCGAGTCCCTGGAGGCCGGGATCGCCGCCCTGGAGGCGGCAGTGGCCGCACCAGATTTCTACGCACAGCCCTGGGAAGTCACCTCGGCGGCGCTGGCCGCGCTCGAGGAGAAGCAGCGCGAGCATGCGCTGGCCACGGAGCGCTGGATCGAACTCGAAGACCTGCGCCGGCAGACCGGCCGGCCGGCATAGCCGGCCGTCAGCCGACCCGCAGCCACAGTGTCTTGAGGTGCGCGGGCTCCTCGCGCGTGACCGGAAAGTCGGGCGGCTGCGGCGCGTAATGCACGGCGTCGATGCGGCGCCCGGCGGCGGCCACCGCCTCGCGCACCGTCGCCACGAAGGCCTCCGCCGGCAGCCTGGCCGTGTTCGCGCAGGCCAGCAGCACGCCGCCCGGCGCCAGCAACGGCAGGGCGGCGG
>JADYZO010000075.1 GCA_020853135.1 Gammaproteobacteria bacterium | reverse complement strand
GGGGCCAATGGCATCGGCGCGCTGGCCTGCTTCAAGTTCGAGGACGTCTCGCGTGATTCCTTCCTGGAGTCGCGCCGGCTGAATGACCTCGCCGATCGCGACGGCCTGACCGGCCTGTACAACCGCCGGGCCTACAACAACTACATGGAGCGGATCTGGCGCCAGTCGCGGCGGGACGAGAGCCAGCTCACGATCGTCCTGATCGACATCGACCACTTCAAGACTTTCAACGACCTCTACGGTCACCAGGCCGGCGACGACGCGCTCCGGCGGGTGGCCGAGGTGATCTCGATGGGCGCCCAGCGCCCGCTCGATTTCGCCGCGCGCTTCGGGGGCGAGGAATTCGCGCTGGTGCTCTACGGGCCGATGAGCGATTACGGCCACGACCTGCCCGAGCACCTGTGCCGCCAGGTCGAGAACCTGGCCATCACCAACTTCGAGTCCGGCACGCATGCGCGCCTCACGGTGAGCATTGGCGTGGCCATCGTCACCCCGGGCGCCGGGCGCAGCCTGGCCGGGGCCATCCAGCTGGCCGACGAGGCGCTGTACCAGGCGAAGGAGGACGGGCGCAACCGCGTGGTCGTCAGGGAATCGCGGCTGGCCTACATCGAGACCGGGCGCTTCCGCGCCACGCGTCGCGCGGCGGGCTGACCCGCCCCGCGGTCACCAGTGCCCGGTGTTGGGCATGGAGGCCCAGGGCTCGCGCGGCGGCAGCGCATCGCCTGCCTGCAGCAGTTCGATGGATATGTTGTCCGGGGAGCGCACGAAGGCCATGCGGCCCTCGCGCGGCGGGCGGTTGATGGTCACCCCGGCGCACATCAGGCGCTCGCAGACCGCGTAGATGTCCTCCACCGCGTAGGCCACGTGGCCGAAGTTGCGCGCTTCGCCGTAGGTTTCCGGGTCCCAGTTCCAGGTCAGCTCGAGTCGCGCCGAATCATCGCCGGGGGCCGCCACGAACACCAGCGTGTAGCGGCCGGCGGCATTCTCACGCCGTGCTACCTCGCGCAGGCCGAGTTTGTTGCAGTAGAAATCCAGCGACTGCCCGAGATCCGACACGCGGACCATGGTGTGCAGGTACTTCATGACGGCTTGCCAAGTGGGGTACGGCTCGGGGAAGCTTACCAGAGTGGTTGCGGTGCCCGTGGTGGTCCATGGCAATGAAGCACATCCGGGCGGGCGCGTGAGCGGGCGGGCGATCATCTACGTGCCCGGCATCAAGCCGAAGCCGCCCGCGGCCGTGCACCAGGCCGCCCTGTGGCGCTGCCTGGTGGAGGGCGTGCGCCGGGCCGACCCCGGCGCCGCCGCCGACCTGGCCCCCCATGCGGAGTGCTTCAGCCTGGTGTCGTGGAGCCACGTGTTCTACGACACGCACCGTGACATCGCCGAGGATGAGCCCGGCATCGAGCGCCTGCTGGCGCTGCCGGGCCCCGAGGAGCGCGACCTGCGCGAGGCGCGCTCCTTGCGCCGGCGTCTGCAACGCGGGCTGTATCTGCTGAGCGATGCCTTTCCCCCGCTGTTCGACCTGGTGGGCGATGCGGACACGCGTGCCACCATCGCCGAGACGCGCCGCTACTTCGGCAACGAGGCCGGCGTCGCCGTGGCGGTGCGCCACCTCGTCGCCGATGCGCTGCTGGATGCCTGGCGCAGCCACCGCCGCGTGCTGCTGGTGGGGCACAGCCTGGGATCGGTCATCGCCTTCGACGTGCTCTGGGAATTCTCGCGCCGCTTCGCCGAGCCCGGCCGCGTGGACCTGTTCCTCAGCATCGGCAGCCCGCTGGGGCTGCGCTTCGTGCGCCAGCAGCTGCTCAGCGCGCGGGAGCGGGGGCCGCGGCGCTATCCGGCCAACATCCGCCGCTGGCTCAACCTGGCGGCGGTGGGCGAGATGACCGCGCTCGACCGGCCGCTGGCGGGGACCTGGGCCGAGATGCGGGAGCTCGGCCTGGTCAGGGAGATCACCGACCGGCTGGACCTGCAGACCTGCTTCCGGGGGCCGGAGGGTCTCAATGTCCACAAGTGCTACGGCTACCTGGCCAATCCGGTGGTGGGCCAGGCCATTGCAGACTGGTGGTGTGCCAGCTGATGCTCCCGCAGGCCGGTGCGCGGCGCCAGCCGCTCAGAAGGCCGGATCCGGTGTGGTGATCACCAGGTCGATGCGCCGGTTCTGGCTCCGGCCTGCCGCGCTGGCATTGCTGGCGACGGGGCGCGAGTCGCCATGGCCGACCGCGCTGATGCGCCCGGGCGCCATCTGCAGGTCCCTGATCAGGTAGGCGCGCAGGGCTTCGGCGCGGGCCTGCGACAGGCGCTGGTTGGTGGCGCTGTCGCCGCTGGAGTCGGTGTGGCCTTCCACGGTGAAACGGGCAGCCGGGTACAGGTCCAGCGCCCCGCGCAGCCGCTCCAGCACCGGTTTCGCGGCGGGGGCGAAGCGTGCGGTGCCCGGCGTGAAGGCGAGCCCGACGAGGCGCAACACGATGGCATCACTCTGGCGCAGCACCACGGCCTGGTCGGGCGTGAAGAGGCTCGCCAGGCGCTCGTACTGCCCGCGGGCGTGTTCGCCGGCCTCGATCCGCTCGGTCAGATCGCGCGCTTCGTTGCTGGTGCGGGCGAGACGGGCATCGAGTTCGTGGATCTCCTCCTCCAGCGCGGCCACCTCCCGGGTCCGGCCGTGCAGTTCCCCGGCCTGCTGGTCGGTTTGCTGCCTCAGCGTGGCGAGTTGCGTGGCCAGCGCGCCGGCAGCAGCCTCGGGTCCCGGCGGCAGGGCGCCGAGGCCCGCCGCCGCCGCGGCCCGGGCGAGCGTGGCTTCCCACTCGAGCGCGATGTCCTCCGTGCTGGCCGCGTGCCGGTCCGCGGGGCGCAGCAGCCCGGCCAGGGCCTGGGCGCGTGCGGCTTCGCGGCTGGCCTGCTGCGCAAGGTCCGCTGCGGCCGCCGTCTGCCTGCGGTCGGCATCGAGCGCGGCCTCGGCCGCGTGCAGCAACTCCTGTGCCCGGGCCGTGGTCCGTGGGGCAGGCCGTGCCGTGCCGGCCGCCTCGAGTGCCAGCACCTGCTCGCGCGCACCCGTGAGCAGGCGCGCCTTGATCGCGCTGAGTTCCGCGCTGGCGTAGAGCACACGCGCTTCTTCGGCGCGCCGGGCTGCCCCCCTGGCGTCGCCCTGCTCTTCGCGCCCGGTTGCCGTGCGCAGCTGTTCCTCGGCACGGATCCAGGCGGGCGTGGCGAGCCGCGGGGCCTCGGCCTGCAACGCCGCCTCGCGCGCGGTCCGTGCGGGCTGCAGCAGGTCATCGGCGGCGTGGCTGGCCCATGGGACCAGGGTGGCGATGAGCAGGAGGAGGGCGCGGGCGGGGCATCGCAGGGCCATGGCGGGTGTTCTGGGGCTGCCGGGGGGATGCGACATATAGCACAGCCGGCCCGGGTCGCGCCCGCGCGCGGCACCGGTACCGTGGCAAATGCCGCATTTCACCGCGGTTTTGCGGTCTCGCGATTCTGTGGCCTCGCTCACAGAATGACCGGCAGCGCAGGCGGTAGTGTTCAACCCATGCACGCGAAGTACTACACGCGGTTCATCCTGAAGGCTGGCGAGGCCAGCTGTGCGGACGAGTACACCGGGGTGGTGGAGCTCAGCCAGCCCGCGAACACGGTGCTCGACCCGCAGGAGATCGAGGCGATCCTCGCCCGCAACTTCAAGGTCGAGGCCAATGCCGTCGAACTGCTGAACTGGTCGCGCGTGCACTGAGTTTTCCAGATGTCGACGGGGCCGGCGCAGGCCCCGGAACGCGGAAGTCTTCCCCCTGTATTGCCCGGCCTCGTGCCGGGCTTTTTTTGCCTGGGGCTTTCGCGGAACGCCCGCTCCCCGCCGCCGCAGGCCGTGCGCAGCGTTCCTCCCGCCCGCTCCCCGCCCGCCCCTTCGCCGTGCAGGCCCATTCCCGTCCGTGCCAGAATAGCCGCCCCATGAGCGACACCTCCAGCAGCACCGGGGCCGGCGGACACAGCCCGAAGAGCGGGGAGAAGTACCGCACCGAAGCCGGCTTCACCGCCATCCGGAATGGCATCAAGGCGCAGACCGGCCGCCAGGGTTGGGGTGGCGCCGTCGTGCCGGCCGGAGCCAGGCCGCCGTGGCTGCGGGCCCGGGTTCCCGGGGGCGGGCAGTACAACGAACTGCGCGCCACGGTGCGCGAGCACCGGCTGGCCACCGTCTGCGAGGAGTCGATGTGCCCCAACATCGGCGAGTGCTGGGGCGCCGGCACGGCCACCCTCATGCTCATGGGCGCGGTCTGCACCCGCGCCTGCCGCTTCTGCGCGGTGGACACCGGCAACCCGCGCGGCTGGCTCGATCCGGCCGAGCCGGCGAATGCCGCGCGCACCGTCGAGCTGATGAAGCTGCGCTACGTGGTGCTGACCTCGGTGGACCGCGATGACCTGCCCGATGGCGGGGCCGGCCATTTTGCCGCCTGCATCACCGCCATCCGCGCGCGCAACCCGGATACCGCGGTGGAGGCACTGACCCCCGATTTTGCCGGCAGCGAAGCCGGCGTGCGCACCGTGGTGGAGGCCGACCTCGCGGTCTTCGCCCACAACCTCGAGACCGTGCGCCGGCTCACCCCGGCGGTGCGCGACGCGCGCGCCGGCTACGAGCAGTCACTCGGGGTGCTGCGTGCCGCCCGGGCGGCGCGCCCGGGCATCCTCACCAAGAGCAGCCTGATGCTCGGCCTGGGCGAGGAGCGGGCCGAGGTCGACCAGGCGATGCGCGACCTGCGCGAGGCGGGCGTCGACATCCTCACGCTGGGGCAGTACCTGCGCCCGACGGCCAACCACCTGCCGGTGCAGCGCTACGTGCACCCCGATGAGTTCACGGCCCTGCGTGATGCCGGCCTGGCCCTCGGCTTCATGGAAGTGGTGGCCGGCCCCCTGGTGCGGTCCAGCTACCGCGCCGAGCGCGCGCTGGACCGCAACAACGTCGGCCTGTAGCGGCGTACCCGGAGCATGGCCGAGTTTTTCTTCCAGTACGGGCTCTTCCTCGCCAAGGCCGTCACCTTCGTGCTGGCCGCCGGTGCCGTCACGGCGCTGGTGGTGGGCCTGTCGCGCAAGGGCGGTACACCGGGTGGCCTGACCGTCGAGAAGCTGAACGAGCGTTACCGGGAAATCGCCGGCGAACTGCGCCGGGCGGTGCTCGGCAAGGCCGAGTGGAAGAAGCAGGCAAAGCGGGAGGCGAAGGAACGCAAGGCCCGCGAGAAGGCCGTGGCCAGCGGCGCCGAAACGCGCCAGCGGGTCTTCGTGCTCGATTTCAAGGGTGACATCCGCGCCACGGCCGTGGCCTCCCTGCGCGAGGAGGTGAGCGCCGTCCTCGCCGTGGCCACGCCGGCCGACGAGGTGGTGCTGCGGCTGGAGAACTTCGGCGGCGCCGTCCACGAGCACGGCCTGGCGGCCTCGCAGCTGGCGCGGCTGCGCAGCCGCGGCATCCCGCTGACCGCCGTCGTCGACAAGGGTGCGGCCAGCGGCGGCTACATGATGGCCTGCGTGGCCAACCGCATCATCGCCGCGCCCTTTGCCGTGCTCGGCTCCATCGGTGTGGTCGCGCAGATCCCGAACTTCAACCGCGCGCTCAGCGAGCGCGGCGTGGATTTCGAGCAGGTCACCGCCGGGCGCTACAAGCGCACCGTGACCATGTTCGGCCGCACCACCGAGGAGGACCGCGCCAAGCTCCGGGAGGAGATCGAGGAGGTGCATGCGCTCTTCAAGGCCATGGTGGCGCAGAACCGCCCCGCGCTCGACATCGAGGCGGTCTCCACCGGCGAGCACTGGTACGGGACCCGCGCGCTCGAACTCGGGCTGGTGGATACCCTCGGCGCCAGCGACGACTATCTGCTGGCTGCGGCCGCGCGTGCCGACGTGTTCCGTGTCAGCTACCGCGCCCGGCACAGCCTGCCGGAGAAGATCATGGCTGCGGTCCGTGCGGCCGCCGAGCAGGTGGAGCTCTGGATCGGACAGCGCCAGCAGGAGCGCCGGCTGCCCTGAGGGGACCGGGTTCCGGCCCCGGTGGCCCCCCGGGCGCCGGCCGCTATAATCCCGCCCCGTGGGTCATTGCATGTTGTCCACGGGCAGACGCCCGTCGTTCGTTCCCGTGCTGCTGGCGGCGCTCGCCGGTCTGGCCGGCTGTGCGCTGCCGCTTGCCAGCGTGAGTGAGATCGACAGCCAGGGCGATGCCGAATTCCAGAAAATCCGGGCGCAGACGCCGGCCAGCACCGATGCCGTCCTGCGGGCCTATGTCAGCTGCGTTGCCGATGCCATCATTGCGCAGCTTCCGGAGCCCTACGCCGACCAGAACTGGGAGGTTGAGGTCTTCGACAGCGACCAGATCAACGCCTTTGCCCTGCCGGGAGGACACATCGGCGTGTTCACGGGAATCCTCAAGGTCGCCGAGAACCAGGACCAGCTGGCTGCGGTGATCGGCCACGAGATCGCGCACGTCACGCAGGAGCATGCGCTGAAGCGCTACAACCGCGAGGCCACCACCCGGATCGGCGTCGTGGGCGTGGCGGTGGCCACCGGCACCGGCCAGGCCGGTGCCGACCTGCTCGGCATGGCCACCAGCCTCGGCCTGTCACTGCCCTTCAGCCGCAGCGAGGAGGGCGAGGCCGATGTCGTGGGCCTGCGCTACATGGCCGCAGCCGGTTTCGACCCGCGCCAGAGCGTGGCCCTGTGGCAGAACATGCAGAAGAAGGACAAGCTCAGGCCGGCCGAGTTCTTCTCCACCCACCCGTCTTCCGAACATCGCATCGATGACCTGATCGCGCGGTTTCCCGAGGCGCTGGCCACCTACAACGCCGCGCACGCGGCTGGCAGGAATCCCCAGTGCCAGCGCTGAGGCGACCCGACCGGCTGCTGCGAACCGCGCTGCTGGCGCTGCTCGCCGGCCTGCTGCCGGGCTGCATCCTGTTCCAGGAGCCCGCGCCGCCACCGGCGCCGCCGCCGGCCGCAGCACCGCTGAAGGCACCGCTGGAGACCACGCGCTTCGCCCTGCCCGATGCCGCCTCCGGCGTGATCGGCGAATTGCAGGTGGTGCGGCTGCGCGGGAAGGACACGCTCATCGACGTGGCCCTGGCCTACCAGCTCGGTTTCGATGAACTGGTGGAGGCCAATCCGGGGGTGGATCCCTGGCTGCCGGGCGAGGGCCGGGAAATCGTGCTGCCCAGCCGCTTCGTGCTGCCCGATGCACCCCGGCAGGGCATCGTGCTCAACGTGCCACTGAAGCGCCTCTTCTATTTTCCAAAGCCGCAGCACGGTGCGCCGGCCGAGGTCTACACCTTTCCGGTCAGCATCGGTCGCGAGGGCTGGGCCACGCCATTCGGCCTGACGCGCGTTGCCTCGAAGAAGAAGGACCCGGTGTGGCGCGTCCCGCTCTCCGTGCGCCGGGAGCATGCGCAGAACGGTGATCCGTTGCCGGCGGTCGTGCCGCCCGGGCCGGACAATCCGCTCGGCGCCTACGCCATGCGCCTGGCGATCCCGGGGGATTACCTCATCCACGGCACCAACAAGCCGGCTGGCATCGGCATACGGGCCAGCCATGGCTGCATCCGCATGAATCCGGCGCATATCGAGTGGCTGTTCCAGCAGGTGCCCGTCGGCACGCCGGTGCGCATCGTCAACCAGCCGGTGCTGGTGGGGGCCTCCGGGGGCGATGTCCTCCTCGAGGTCCATCCGCCGCTGGAGGAGGACAAGGCCCGGCATGGCGAGGCGGCGCAGCGCGAGGTCGCCAGGAAGCTCGCGAAGGTCGCGGGCAGGGATGCGGTTCCCGACCCGGAGCGCATCGCGCGCATCATCAGCGAGCGCCGTGGCATCCCGGTGTCCGTCGTGGCCGGCAGGCCCGACCTTGCAGCCGCCGTGGCGGGCGCGCCCCGCGTGGCCAACATCGTGACCTATGACTGGTTCGACGAACCCGCGCAATAGCGGCATCTCGGTGGTCGAGATCCCGGCACGCGGCCAGGTCATCCCGGCCACGCGCGAGAGCGTCACCGCCTTCATCGGTCCCGCGCCCCGTGGCCCGGTCGACATCCCCGTTGCCGTGCGCAGCCTCGAGGAGTTCCTCGCCCGTTTTGGCGTGCCCGGCTACCTGAGCCGCATGGAGTTCATGCTCTACCAGTACTTCGAGAACGGCGGCACGCTGGCCATCGTCGTGCGGGTCTGCGGCTCGGGCCACCGCAACCGCATCACGCTGCCGGGGCCGGCCGGCGACCTGCTGCTCGATGCGCGCAACCCGGGGCCGCTGGAGTACCTGCGCGCGGCGGTCGACTACGAGAACCTCGACGTCGCGCAGACGCAGCGGTTCAATCTCGTGATCCACCGCTGCCGCTCGCCCTCGCAGCCGCTGGTGGAGGAGCAGGAGATCTACCGCGCGCTCTCGGTGGACCCGCGGGCAGCGGATTTCGTGGGCGACGTGCTGGGCGCATCCTCGCTGGTGCGCCTGGCTGCCGCGGTGCCCGCCGGGCGCCCCGCGCCCACCCAGGAGGGCGTGCCCGGCGTGCGCTATGCCTACAGCCGCGCGACCTGGCAGGGCGACAACACGCCGACCGATTACGACCTCGTCGGTTCGCGCGAGGAGGGCACCGGCCTGTTTGCGCTGGAGCAGGTGCCGTGGGTGGACTTCATCTGCCTGGTGCCGGGGGTTTCCGGCGCCACGCTGGGGCCGGTGGCGCTGTTTGCCGCCGACCGCTACTGCCGGGAGCGCCATGCCCTGCTGCTGCTCGATCCGCCCGTCTCCTGGGGCGAGGTGGGCGACGTCGTGCGTACCCAGCGCGAGCGCGGCTTCGCCAGCCCCAATGCGCTGACGTACTTTCCCGGGCTGGAAACCCCGCCGCACAGCGCGCCGGCCGGCATCCTGAGCGCGGCCGGTGCCATTGCCGGGCGGCTCTGCGCCGCGGGCCTGGATCCGGTCAGCCGGCCGCTGCTGGCGCTCGGGCGCACCCGGCCCGCGCGCGTGCTGGAGGAGGCCGACGTGCGCCAGCTCGCCCACCTCGGGGTGACTGTGCTGCTGCGTCCTGCGCCAGCAGCCCCCATCGAACTGGCCGGCCTGGTCACCCTGGCGCGCTCGGGCGGCGTGACCGCATCCTGGAACAGCCTGCGTCGCCGACGCATTGCGCTGTTCGTGCTGGGCAGCGTCGTGCGCCATACCCGCTGGGCGATCTTCGAGCCGCCGGATGCAGCCTTATGGCAGGAGGTGCGCGCGCAGGTGGGCGCCTTCCTGGGCGCCCTGCAGCTGCGCGGCCTGCTCGCGGCCTCCGGCAGCGGCGAGGGGGCGTTCTACGTCAAGTGCGACCTCGACACCCACTCCGGCGCGAACCGGATGCCGGGGCGGCTGACGATGGTGCTCGGGCTGGCGCTGGGGCGGCCCGGGGAATTCACCGCCTTCGAGATCACGCACGGAACCGGGGGCTGTTCGGTCACCGAGCTCGGCTGGCAGCCGGGGCTGGCGCTCGCCAGCTGATGCGCCTGCCTGGCGTTGGCAGCCGCCGGTGGTGGCTGCCAGGCGCGGGGCCGTGAGGGGCGTCACGGCCTGCGGACGGATCCCGTAATAGATTCGGGTCGTCCGCAGCAGGAGACCGCAGTGAACCAGCACGCAGGTCCGGAGGGCAGGCCGCTCCTGCCCGTCGCCAGCCTCGAGGAATTCTTCCGCGACTCGGTCGATGCGGCCCTGGCGGCCAACCATGTCATCGTCGGCTGCGACACCTCCTGCTACGTCGTGCGGCTGCTGACGCTGTTTGCACGCGCGGATGCCTGCCACGAGCCAGGTGCAGGTGCGCGGCACCGGCCGCTGGCACTCATGCTGGCCGATGCCCTGGATGCACCCACCAGCGAGGAGCGCGCCGTGTCCCTGCAGCGGCTCGGGGATGTCGCGCTGTTCACGGCCGGATTCTTTGCCGAGACCCTGCGCGACCGGGCGGTGGGCCTGGACTACTACGTCAACATGGGTGGCGGCGCCTACCGGGCGCTCGCCACCGGCGGCCGCAGCAGCCCGCGCATCGCCGCGCTCGCGGCCATCTTCGGGGAACTGGCTGCCAAGTTCATGGCCGTGGTCGATGTCCTCAACGAGGTGCGTGACTGCGCCCGCGGCACCACCGGCCAGGATGTCCTGCGCCTGTACGAGACCTGGGCATGCACCGGCAGCGCACGGGCCGGGCGGCTGTTGCGCCAGGCGGGCGTGGAGCCGAGCCAGCAGGCGCGCTCGCCTCGTGTCCACTGAGTGGGCTGCCCGGGCTGCGTGCAGCCATCCCCGATTTGCTAGAGTGTGGGCCAGGCGGGATCCTGGCTCCGGTGAGCGGAGTCGCCGCAGGCGGGGCCGCAGCGAGGGGAAGGGCCGTCATGGCAAAGCGTTGGGTGGGCATGTTGTTGCTGGCCTTGCCGGCGATGCTGGCCGGCTGCGGCGCAAGCCGCAATCCGACGGCGCCCGTGGCACCACCGGCGCCCGCGGCTCCTGCAGCGGCACCGCAGGCGGATGCCGGCCTCGCCGTCGCGATCGCTGGTGACTGGCGCAGCCCCGGGGACCGCGCGCGTGATGCCTGGCGCCATCCCCGCGAGACGCTCGAGTTCTTCGGCATCCGTCCGGACATGACCGTGGTGGAGATCTGGCCCGCGGGTGGCTGGTACACGGAGATCCTCGCGCCGTACCTGCGCGATCGCGGCCGCTACATCGCCGCCCACTGGGATCCGGAGTCGAAGCAGGAATTCACCCGCAAGGGCGTGCAGGCCTTCAAGGACAAGCTGGCGGCACGGCCCGACCTCTATGGCAAGGTGCAGCTCGTCGTGCTGGCGCCACCGGACAAGACGGCCATGGTGGCGCCCGAGTCGGTGGACATGGTCCTCACCTTCCGCAACATCCACAACTGGCTGATGGGTGACCAGGCCCCGGCGATGTTCGCCGCGATGTACCGCGTGCTGAAGCCCGGTGGCGTGCTCGGCGTGGTGGAGCATCGTGCCCGGGCGGACCGCCCGCAGGATCCGCAGGCCCGGACCGGCTACGTGCGCGAGGACCAGGCCGTGGCGCTGGCCGAGCAGGCGGGCTTCCTGCTGGAGGCGGCCTCCGAGATCAATGCCAATCCGCGCGACACCAGGGACTACCCGGGCGGCGTATGGACGCTGCCGCCGACCCTCCGCGAAGGCGCGAAGGACCGGGACAGATACCTCGCCATCGGCGAGAGCGACCGCTTCACCCTGCGTTTTCGCAAGCCGGGCTCCGTGGCCGGCGTGGGCGAGGGCGCGGCGCCGGTGAGTGACGAGGAGCCTGCGGCGCCTGCGCCCTGACCCGGCAGCCACCGACATTCCCACGCAACCTGCGCCTGCCCTGCCTGCGGTGACACCGGCCGCGGGCGGCGGCTGCCCTCGACCGGACCCGAACCCGTGACTCCAAGCGAATCCAAGGCCCTGCTGCCCCTGTTGCTCCTGGGTGTCCTCATGGGCGCCATGGACATCGCCATCGTCGGCCCGGCACTGCCGGCGATCAAGGCAGACCTGGCGATGGACGACCGCCAGGCCTCGGTGCTCTTCAACGCCTACGTGCTGCTGCAGATGATCGGCACGCCGCTGCTGGCGAAGCTCGGCGACCGGGTTGGCGCACGGCTCGCCTACATCACCGGCATCGTGTTCTTTGCGGTGGGCTCGCTGGTCGTGGTGGTCGCCTACAGCCCGGTCGTGCTGTACGTCGGCCGTGCGCTCCAGGGCTTTGGCGGCGGCGGCATCCTTCCGGTGGCCGCGGCAGTCATCGCCACCAACGTCGCACCGGAGAAGCGCGGCCCGGCGCTCGGGATGCTGGGGGCGGTCTTTGGCCTCGCCTTCCTCCTCGGGCCGGTGCTGGGCGGCCTGCTGCTGCCCTACGGCTGGCACTGGCTGTTCCTCATCAACCTCCCCATCAGTGCGGTGCTGGCGCTGGGTGCCGCCCGGCTGCTGCCCACGGTGAAGCACCCGGAACGCCTCCCGCTGGACCTCACCGGGATCTGCCTGCTGTCGCTGATGCTGGCGGCGCTGGTGTACGGGCTGAGCGTCCTCGACGTGCGTGACCTGGCGGGGAGCCTGGCGCGGTGGCCGACCGCGCTGTCGGTGATGCTGGTCATCGTCCTGGTGCCCGCGTTCTGGATGGCGGAGAAGCGCGCGGTGGACCCGATCATCAGGCCGGGCCTGGTGGCATCACGGCCCGTCATGCTGACCGCGATCATCAGCGCGGGTGCCGGCCTGATCCAGTCGGGCAACGGGTTCCTGCCTGTCCTGGCGGTCACGGCGATCGGGGTGTCGGAGAGCACGGCGGCCTGGATGCTGCTCCCCGGCGTGATCGCGGCCACGATCTCCGCCCCGGTGGCCGGCCGCCTGCTCAACACCTACGCCGCCCGGAGCCTGATCCTCGTCGGCATGGCGCTGATCATCGTCAGCCTGCTGATCTACGGGTTCGTGCCGATGAGCATCCCGGCGTTCATCGTTGCGGGGGTGATCGGCAGCGCGGGTATGGGCAGCGTCATGGGCGCACCCCTGCGCATCATCGTCCTCAACCACAGCCAGGAGCGCGAGCGTGGCGCCGCCCAGGGCCTGCTCAGCAATTTCACCTCGGTGGGCCGGCTGCCGGGTGCAGCGCTGGTGGGGGCCATCGCAGCCTCGTTCGGCGGTGGCGCCCGGGGCTACCAGAACGCCTACGTGGCGCTGGCCGTCTTCGCGCTCGCACTGTCGGTGCTGGCGCTGAAGCTGTCGCCGGGACCGCCGACCAAGCGGGCGGCAGGCGCAAGGCCGCCCGGACGCTGAGCAGGATCCGGCTCAGCGCACCGGCAGGGCGAGGAACATGCGGTAGGCCGGGTTGGCCGATTCGTCCCACCAGGGGTAGCCGAGTTCGGCCAGGTGCCGGTGGAAATCCGCCAGCCCCGCTTCCGGCACCTGCACGCCGGCCAGCACGCGACCGAAATCCGAGCCGTGGTTGCGGTAGTGGAACAGGCTGATGTTCCAGCGCGTGCCGATGGCCTCGAGGAAATCCAGCAGCGCGCCCGGCCGCTCGGGGAACTCGAAGCGGCACAGGCGCTCATCCGCGATGGCGGCCTGGCCACCCACCATGTGGCGGATGTGCAGCGTCGCCATCTCGTCCCCGCTCATGTCGAGCACGCCGTAGCCGGCGGCCTCCAGGCGCCCGGCGATCTGCGCGCGTTCGGCAGCACCGCCACGCAACTCCAGGCCGACGAAGATGCGTGCCCGGGCGCCGTCGCCGTAGCGGTAGTTGAACTCGGTGACGCTGCGGCTGCCGATGGCCCGGCAGAACGCGAGGAAGCTGCCCGGAACCTCGGGGATCTCCACCGCGAAGAGCGCCTCGCGCTGTTCGCCGAAGGCGGCGCGTTCGGTGATGTGGCGCAGGCGGTCGAAATTCAGGTTGGCCCCGCTGTTGATGGCGACCAGCGCGCCAGCGGACCGGTGGCCGGCGGCGACGTGCCGCTTGAGGCCCGCCACGGCCAGGGCGCCGGCCGGCTCCATGATGCTGCGGGTGTCCTCGAAGATGTCCTGGATGGCGGCGCAGATCTCGTCGGTGCTGACCAGCACCAGGCCGTCGAGCAGTTCACGGCAGATGCGGAAGGTCTCGTCGCCCACCCGGCGCACCGCCACGCCGTCGGCGAAGATGCCGACGTGCCCGAGCGTCACCGGTCCACCTGCGGCCAGCGCCTGCTGCATGCTCGGTGATTCCTCGGCCTCCACGCCGATGACCCGGACCTGCGGGTGCAGTGCCTTGACGTAGAGTGCGATGCCGCTCGCCAGGCCGCCACCGCCCACCGGCACGAAGATGGCATCGACCGGGTCGCGGCACTGGCGCAGGATCTCCATCGCCACGGTGCCCTGACCGGCGATCACGGCGGGGTCGTCGAAGGGATGCACGAAGCCCAGGCCCTCGCGCTCCGCCAGCGCAAGGGCGTGCGCGTAGGCGTCGTCGTAGGTGTTGCCGTGCAGGATGACCTCGGCGCCCAGTGCCCGCACGGCGCGCACCTTGATCTCCGCCGTGAGAGCCGGCATCACCACCACCGCGCGCACGCCGAAGCGTTGCGCCGAGAGCGCCATGCCCTGGGCATGGTTGCCGGCCGAGCTGCAGATGACGCCACGGGCGCGCTCGGCCGCGGACAGCCGCGCAAGCTTGTTGTGCGCCCCACGCAGCTTGAAGGAGAACACGGGCTGGAGGTCCTCGCGCTTGAGCAGCACGCGCTGGTCGAGCCGTGCCGAGAGGCGCGGTGCCTCCTCGAGCGGGGTCTCGACGGCGACGTCGTAGACGCGGGCGCGGAGGATCTCCTTGAGGTAGTCGTCGGTGGAGGCCATGGGCCCATGGTAGCGCACCGGTCCGCCGGTGCGACCCCGCGCCGGCCACCGGCCGCGACAAAACGCCGCCGTGGCCGGTGGTGGTGCCGGCGCCTATACTCGCGCGCAGGCGGGCGGCGCGCAGGCGCCGGCACGCACCTCGTCCAGCCGGAGGGCACAGGGCCGTGTACATCAATTTCTGGTATCCCGCCGGGATCAGCGCCGGGATCACCGCCAGCCCGGTGCGCCGGCGCATGCTCGGCCAGGACTTCGTGCTCTGGCGCGATGCCGGCGGGCAGGTGCACTGCCTGTCCAACATCTGCTGCCACCGCGGCGGCGCACTGGCGGGCGGCAAGGTGGTCGGGGAGGAGGTCCAGTGCCCCTACCATGGCTGGCGCTTCGCCGGCGATGGCCGCTGCACGCTGATCCCCTCGCTCGGCAGGGAGGCGCGGGTGCCGGCGCGGGTGCGGGTGGATGCCTACCCGGTTGCCGAGCGTTACGGGCTGGTGTTCGCCTTCCTCGGCGACCTGCCCGAGGCGGAGCGCTGCCCGATCATGGACATCCCGGAGTACATGGGCGAGAAGCCCGATGCGGGCTGGGCGGCGACGATCCAGCACTTCGAGTGGAACTTCAACTTCCAGCGCTCGATCGAGAACGGCATCGACGGCGCCCACAACGAGTACGTCCACCCGACCCATGGCTTCTCGGGCGAGCGCGAGGACCTGCGGATCGCCACGGAAGACTACCGCTGGGTGGACACCGAGTGGGTCACCGGCTTCTTCAGCAGCCGGCGCGTGCCGCCGCTGGCGGATGCAAAGATGCGCGAGGCCTCGGGTCGCAGCGCGGATGCGGTGATCCACGGCGGCACCGGCCACCACGGCGTTTCATCGCTGTGGACGCTGATCCACCCCACCGGGAAGATGAGCATCCACCAGTACCTGTTCGAGGCCCCGATGGACGAGGACAGGACCAGCCTCTACCTGGTGAACCTGCGCAACTTCCTCATCGACCCGGCGGAGGACGAGCGCATGATGGTGCGCAACGCCGTGGTGGCCGGCCAGGACCGCGACGTGCTCTGCGATGTGCGGCCCGTCCTCACCCCGGAGGATCCGCGCAGGGAATTCCTCACGCCCTCGGATGCGGCCATCGGCAAGTACCGCGACAAGCTCCGGGGCTGGCAGGACCGCGGCTGGCGCATCGACATGGACGAGGTCAACCGCACCGCCCGCCGGCAGGCCTATGCCATCCCGAGCCCCGCGCGCCGCGAGCACCGGGGCTGGATCATCGAGACGGTGCCGCTGTGCCCGGCGCAGCCTTCGGTGCGAGCAGGTCATCCAGGCGGCGGGTGAGCTGTTCGACCTTGTACGAGGGTATGCCGTAGACCCAGCCGCCCAGCCGGGCGTTGAGCTGCCCGGCCTCGGCCTGCACCTCGGCGAAGTCCTTGCGGACCGCGGCGGCGATGGTTTCGGCGGCGGGGCCGGGTGCCGGCGTGGCAGCTGGCGCCGGGGCGTAGCGCGCGGCCAGCGCCGGGTCGGCCCGCGCGGCCACGCGCAGGCGCGCACCCGCAGGCAGTTGCCAGGTGCTGGCCTCGACGACGAGGCCATCGAAGGTCTCGAAGCGCGCGATCGTCGGCCGGACCGTGCCGGGCGCGAACTTCGCCAGCGGCTCGACGCTGTCGAGGGCCAGGTCGGCCAGTGTCGCAGCGATGGCATTGCCGGCACCCGGGAAGGCCAGTTCACGGCCGGCAGGCACGCCCTCCACCCGGAAATCCGCCTCGCCGGCACGGGCCTTGTCGATGCGCAGGGTGCTGCCGTCGGGGTGCGTGATGGTCACCGTGGCGATGCGGCTGGCCGGGATGGCGGTGATGGACTTGTCGAGCCAGCCAGAGGTCTCGCGCGGCAGGTCCAATGCCGCCTTCACCAGCCAGCTCGGTGCCTCGCCGGCCCGGCGCAGGTAGGCGCTGTCGGCGCCGGACACGCCGGTGCTGCCGACGATGATGCTGGCGATGGTCTTCCCGCCGCTGGCGAGGTCCAGGCGCAGGCCGCCAGCGGAATCCTTCGCAACATCGTCGACGCGCAGGCGGTCATAGAATTCCGGGTTTGAGGTCTTTTCCTCGATGATGGTGGCCTCGCCCAGGGCCAGCAGGTTCCTGCGCAGGCGGCCGATGTCGGCGGGGTAGCCACCGGCCTCGCGGACGGTCCAGCCAGCCTGGCCGCGCTCCAGTGTGGCCAGCACCCTGTCGCCGCTGCCGTGCACCACCACGCTGTCCACGTCGTTCAGCCGTTGCTTGAGGCCGGGCAGCAGCACGGCGCCCGCGCCCTGGCCCGGCCGCTGGGAGAACGAGACGGCGATGGCCAGTGCGACCAGCCCGGCCAGCACGGCCAGCAGGATGAGGAGCGAGCGGCGCCTCATGGCCGGCGTCCCCCGCCGTGGCGCCGGCGGCGGACCAGCAGCACCACGATGCTGACGATGGAGATGAGCAGCGGCATCAGGCCGATGTTGACCGCCTTCAGCCAGTTGCCGAGGCGCTCGATGTCCAGGTCCAGGCTGCGCTGGACCTGGCGCAGTTCCTTGCGGATCCCGGCCCGCTGGTCGCGGAAGCGCTCGATTTCCTGCTGCTGCTCGGGCGTCATGAGCATGGCGTCCCCATCCTTGCGGCCGGCCTGGATCTCGCCGAGCTTCTGCTCGGTGTCACGCAGTTCCTGCTTCAGGCGTTCCTCGCTGTCGCGGAAGCGCACCTCGGCGTTGCGGCGCAGGTCCTGCACCCGGGTAAAGGGGCGGCTGAAGCTGGCCCGGGCCCGGATGCCGATGAGGTCGCTGCTGCCGAGCAGGTTGTCGAGCGCGTTGACGATGAAATCACCATTGTTGGCAAAGGGATTGGCGACCCGCTGGCCGAAGAAGTTCTGGGTCTGCACCCAGAGCCGGTCGGTGAGCAGATCCGTGTCGGCCACCACCAGGATGTTGACCGGGTTGGCGGCTTCCCTGAGCTGCGCGGGGGCATCGGCGGGCATCCCCGGCGGGGGGCCTTCGGGAAACGCACTCGGCACCTTGCCCGAAAGCCGTGCCGCCAGCGTGTAGCGCTGGCCGGTGGGCTTGAAGTTCTCGCGCAGCACCGTCGGATCCTGCAGGAAGGCCAGTGGCGCGGTGTTCACCGGCGCGGCGAGGTCACTGGAGCGGATGAGTGGCGTGACCGTCACCGGCGCCCCGTCCCGGACGCTGATCGCGCCGGCGAAGCCGAGGTTGATCACGTTCAGGCCCGCGGTGATGACATCGTCCTGGTCGAGGCCTGCCTGGCCCACGCCCAGCAGGCCGATGTCGCGCACCGGACGGCCATCCGGGCCCATCACCTGCAGCGCGAAGCGGTCATCGCCGATGAACCGGTCGGTGGGCATGCTGATGCCCCAGGCACCGAAGAGCCGGTCCAGGTTCGAGCTGTGCTGGCCGCCGGTGCCCAGCGGGTCGTCCGCGTCGGGTGTGCCGGGGTCGGCCTCCGACCAGGGATCCACGAACACCATCAGGCGCCCGCCGCGCAGGACGAACTGGTCGAGCGCATAGAGGGTCTGGTCGCTGAGGTGCTTCGGGTGCACCAGCATGATCACCTGCACGTCCTCGGCGATCTTCGTCAGGCCGGGCTCGAGCTGGCGCAGGTCGAAGACCTGGCGCAGCTGGGTGACCACGGCCCAGGGCTGGCGGACCTGCTGTGTCATCGGGTCGAAGCCCGCGGTGATCGGCAGGCTGCTCACCAGGCCCACCACCGGACGCTTGGGATGGGCCAGGGAATACACCAGCTTGGCCAGGTCGTACTCCAGGAACGCCTCCTTGCGCGGATCCACGAAGGGGATGATCTGCTGGTCACCGATGCTGTTGGTGCCGGCGATGCCCATGAACACCGGGTCGGAGCTGTTGTCGAGGCGGATGCCCTGCAGGCCGTACTGGGTGGCCCGGTCCTCCTCGTCGGAGAACGGCACGGGGTCGACTTCGGTGAACCTGATCCGGCCGTTGGACTGGCCGGCGAAGTCGCGCAGCATGTCGCGGACGCGCCCGGCATAGGCGCGCAGGAAGGGCGTCTTGGCCGTGCCCGCGTTGGAGAAGAAGAAGTAGAGGTTGATGGGCTCGGGGATGCTGCCGAGGATGTGCACCGTGCCGGGTGCCAGGGTGTAGAGCTGGTTCTCGGTCAGGTCCAGGCGTGCGCCGCGCAGGATCCTGTCGGAGAGCGGCACGGCCACCAGGAAGATCACCGCCACGGCCACCAGGGCCAGGCGCCCGAACGCGGATCGCGATGCGCTGCTCATGGGTGCTCCTAGTCCGCCTTCTTCAGTTCGATGACCAGCACGGTCGCGTACAGCCAGGCGCTGATCACCATCACGAAGTAGATGATGTCGCGCAGGTCGATGATGCCCTTGCTGATGGACTCGAAGTGGGTGCGGAAACTCAGGCTGGCGATGGTGTCGACCAGGGCCTGGGGTGCCCAGCCGCTGAAGAAGTCGAGCACCAGCGGGAATCCGGCCAGCAGGAACAGGAAGCAGATGACCACCGTGATGATGAAGGCCACCACCTGGTTCCTGTTGGCCGCGGAGATGCACGAGCCGATGGCGAGGAACCCGCCGGCCATGAGCAGGCTGCCGAGGTAGGCGGCGAGGATCACGCCGTTGTCCGGGTCACCCAGGTAGTTGACGGTGATCCAGATCGGGAAGGTGAGCGCCAGCGTCACGGCCGTGAAGATCCAGGCGGCGAGGAACTTGCCGGTGACCGCCTGGCCGGTGGTGACCGGCAGCGTCATCAGCAGCTCGATGTTGCCGCTCTTGCGCTCCTCGGCCCACAGCCGCATGGAGATGGCCGGCACCAGGAACAGGTACAGCCAGGGGTGGAAGTTGAAGAAGGCGGACAGGTTGGCCTGCTCGCTTTCGTAGAAGCCGCCGATGTAGAAGGTGAAGACCCCCATCAGCGCCAGGAAGATCACCATGAACACGTAGGCGAGCGGGGTGGCGAAGTAGGCGCGCAGTTCCCGCGCGGCGATGATGCGGATGGCGCTCATCGGGCGGCCTCCTGCTCGGTGATGCTGCGGAACACCTCGTCGAGGCGCCCGGACTCCAGGTGCAGCTGCTCCAGGGCCCAGTTCCTCGCGCCGGCCAGGTCACCCACCGCGGTGACGATGACCGCGCCATCCTTCGGGAAGGCGGTGACGCTGCGCGCGTGTTCGTCGATCTCGACATGCTCGACGCTGCCGAGCGCATCCAGCTCGGCGGCCACAGTCTTCAGTCCGGCTGCCGCGGCAAAGCGCAGTGTCACCGCGTTGTGGTAGCGCGAGCGGCGGATGAGCGCATCGGGCGTCTCGTCGGCGACGATCCTCCCGGCGGCGATGATGATCGCGCGCGTGCAGACCGCGTCCACCTCCTCGAGGATGTGCGTGGAGATGACGATGATCTTGTCCTTCGCCATCGCGTTGATCAGTTCGCGCACCTCGTGCTTCTGGTTGGGGTCCAGCCCGTCGGTGGGTTCATCGAGGATGAGCACCGGCGGGTCGTGGATGATGGCCTGGGCCAGGCCGACGCGGCGGCGGAAGCCCTTCGACAGTGTCTCGATGCGCTGGTCCATGACGCTGCCGAGCTGCAGCCGCCCGATCACGTCATCCAGGCGGCTGCGGCGCCGGTCGCCCTCCAGGCCGCGGATCCGCGCGATGAACGCGAGGAACTGCCTGGGGGTCATCTCGCCGTAGGAGGGTGCGCCCTCGGGCAGGTAGCCGAGCTGGCGCTTGGCCTCCAGCGGCTGTTCTTCCATGGAGAAGCCGCAGATCTCGGCCCGCCCGCTGGTGGGGGCGACGAAGCCGGCCATCATGCGCATGGTGGTGGTCTTGCCCGCGCCGTTGGGCCCGAGGAAGCCGAGCACCTCGCCCGGCTGCACGGTAAAGCTGATGTGGTCGACGGCCCGCAGGGTGCCGTACTCCCTGGTCAGCGACTCGGCTCTGATCATGGGGGATCCCTTCGTAGCTTGCGTGACCGGCGGTCAACCGCCATCTGGAGGCGAGGGCGGCCCCGCGGGGCGCGCGGGTATTTTGCACAGGGTGCGGGGGCAATCAAGGCAGGCATGAGGCGTGCTTTCGCTGCCGGGGCGAGCCCCGTTGACCATGCCGGACGTGGAAAAGTTTCCCGGGCCGCGCCACCGTGGCTCAGGGGGTGCCCCCATCCGCGTTGATGGCGCGGATCGCCGAAAATCCGAGCTTCGACAGTGCGGGCTCGATGCGCGCCCGGTCACCGACCACCACGAACACCTCGCGCTCCGGCCGCACGTACTCCTGCGCGGCGCGCTGGACGTCGGCCAGCGTCACGGCGCGGATCCTTGCGGCATAGGTGGCCCAGTAGTCCTCCGGCAGGCCGAAGCGCACGCTTTCCGCCAGCGCATCGACGATGGCACCGGCCGTTTCCCAGCGGGCGGGGAGCTGCAGCACCTCGGTGGTCTGCACGCGCCCGAGTTCCGCCGCCGTGGGCGGGCGGCTGCCGGTGATCGCCTTGAGTTCCCCGCGCAGTTCCTGCAGGGCCTCGGCGGTCTTGTCGGTCTGCACCGGTGCGTAGGCGAAGAACGGCCGCTCGCCCCGGGCATCGCGCAGCACGCTGTAGGCGCCGTAGGACCAGTGCTTGTCCTCGCGCAGGTTCATGTTGATGCGCGCGGAGACCTGGCCGCCCAGGATGCTGTTCATGGCCTGGATGGCGAACTCGTCGGGATTGGCCTTCGGCGGCATGACCTGGCCGATGAAGATGACCGACTGGTCCGCGCCCGCCCGGTCGAGGATGTAGAGCACGTTGTCGGCGGCGCCGCGGGCCGGGCCTATGGCATGGGCCGGCACCGCGCCGGCTTCCCAGCGGCCGAAGAGCCGCTCCAGCAGCGGCCGGAGCGCCGCCATGCTGGTGTCACCGGCCACGACCAGCGTGGCGTGGTTCGGGCGGAACCAGGCGTCGCGGAAGGCGGCCAGTTCCCCGCGGTTCATCGCGCCGATGGAGGCCTCGGTGCCGCTGCCGGTCAGCGGCTGTGCGTAGGGGTGGCCGGCGCCATAGAGCAGCTCCGGCAGCACGCGCAGCGCCATGGCGTTTGGCCGGTTCTTTTCCTGGCGCAACCCGGCGAGCGCGATGCCGCGCAGGCGTTCGATCTCGGCCTGCGGGAAGCTGGCGTTGAGGATGACGTCGGCGAAGATGTCGAAGGACGGTTCGAGCCGGTCGGCCAGGGCGGACAGGCTCACGAGGGTGTTGTCCAGGGTTGCGGAAGTGCCGAGGTTCGCGCCGAGCAGCGCCAGCTGTTCGCTGATCTGCAGGGCGCTGCGCGAGCTGGTGCCTTCGTCGAGCATCGCCATGGCGAAGCCGGCGGTGCCCGGGTGCCCGGGCGGGTCCGCGGCAATGCCGCCGTCGAGGATGAGTGCCGCCTGCACCAGGCCGCTGCCGGGGCGGGGCACGAAGGCGATCTTCAGGCCATTCGCCAGCACGGCCCGTTCGACCGCCGGGAAGCCGACGGCGGGGGCGGGGCCGGGTGCCGGCAGCCGGCTGCGATCCGCGTCCGGGCCAACGGCGGCGGGCTGCCCGTAGGGCAGCACCCGCAGCGTCACCGAACCGCTGCCGAGCCAGGCCTGTGCCGCGCGGCGCAGGTCCGCGGGCCGGGCGGTGTCGAGCACGAGGACATCCTGCTTCCAGGCATCCGGGCTGCCACCGAGCGTCATGCTCTCGGCGAGGATGCCGGCCTTGCCGCTGTAGCCGCCGACCTGCTCGATGCCGCGCAGGAAGCTCGCGCGGAACTGTGCGGTCACGCGTTCGAGTTCCCGGGGGGTCGGGCCCTTTTCGGCGAAGCGGCTGATCTCCTCCTGCACGGCGGCCTCGATGGCGGCCAGGTCGACGCCCGGCTGGGCGGAGACCTTCAGTTCCGTGATGCCGGCCATCTCCAGCGCCAGCGTCTCCAGCGACACGTCGCTGGCGAGGCGGTCACGGTAGACCAGGCGCTGGTAGAGCCTGGAGTTCTTGTCCCCGGCCAGAACCGCCGCGGCCAGCGCGAGGTGCCGCGCATCGGCCGTGCCCCAGCTGGGCCCGGTCCAGGCCCGGTAGACCCGCGGCTGCGGCACGCGGTCCTGCATGGTGATGAGGTGCTCGCCGCTGAGCTTCGGGATCCACACCCCGGGGCGGGTGATCGGCGGCACCGGGGCGAGATCGCCGAAGTAATGCTTCACCTTCGCGATGGCCTCTGCCGTGGTGATGTCGCCGGCGATGGCGAGCACGGCATTGTTCGGCCCGTAGTAGGCCTTGAACCAGTTGCGCACGTCCTCCAGCGTCGCCGCGTTGAGGTCTTCCATCGAGCCGATGGTCTCCCAGGAGTACGGGTGCTCGGGCGGGAAGAGGGCGGGCTGCAGGTAGTCCCAGATGCGGCCATAGGGCTGGTTGTCGCCCTGGCGCTTCTCGTTCTGCACGACGCCGCGCTGCTCGTCGAGCTTCGCCTGGCTGATGGCGCCGAGGAAGTGGCCCATGCGGTCGGATTCCAGCCAGAGGATGCTGTCGAGCGCGTTCTTCGGCACCGTCTGGAAGTAATTGGTGCGGTCGAACCAGGTCGTGGCGTTGAAGTCCGATGCGCCGAGATCCTCCAGCGCCGTGAGGTATTCGCCGTCGTAGTGCTCCGAGCCCTGGAACATCAGGTGCTCGAACAGGTGGGCGAAGCCGGTGCGTCCGCGCACCTCGTTCTTCGAGCCGACGTGGTACCAGATGTTGATCGCCACCACCGGCGCCTTGTGATCCTCGTGAACGAGGACGGTGAGCCCGTTCTCCAGCACCTCCTTGTGGTAGGGGATGTCGATGCCGGTGGCCGCTGCAGCGCCGCCGCCCGCTGCAAGGAGCAAGGTGGCGGTCATGGTGGTGGCGATGGTGGCGGCGGTGATGCGCATGGAAGCTCCCGGTCCGGGCAGGGCGACAGGCGGCGATTCTAGCAGGCGCTGCGCGGGGGCCTGCGGCTATACTGCCGGGCATGTCCCTCCCTGCTGCAGACCACCACGATGCGCGCCGCTGCCTCTACCCTGCGATCGAACCCCATCGGTCCGGGCACCTGCGCGTGTCGCCACTGCACGAGGTCTACTACGAGGAGTGCGGCAACCCGCGCGGCAAGCCTGCGGTCTTCGTCCATGGCGGCCCCGGCGCCGGCTGCGACAGCAATGCGCGGCGGTTCTTCGACCCGGAGCGCTACCGCATCGTGCTCTTCGACCAGCGCGGCTGCGGGCGCAGCCGCCCCCACGCGGAGTTGCGCGAGAACACCACGCCTGACCTGGTGGCGGACATGGAGCAGCTGCGCGAGGCGCTCGGCATCGGCCGCTGGCTGGTGTTCGGCGGCTCCTGGGGCAGCACGCTGGCGCTCGCCTACGCCGAGGCGCATCCGGATCGCGTGACGCAGCTGGTGCTGCGCGGCATCTTCATGCTGCGCCCGGCCGAACTCGCCTGGTTCTACCAGCACGGGGCGAGCGAGCTGTTCCCCGACCGCTGGTCGGACTTTCTCGCGCCCATCCCGCCGTCCGAGCGTGGCGACCTGCTCGGCGCCTACCATCGTCGGCTCACGGGCGGGGATCCGGCCGTGGCGAGGGCGGCGGCGCGGGCCTGGTCGATCTGGGAAGGCGCCACCAGCCACCTGCTGGAATCGCCGGCCACCGTGGCGCGCTTCGGCGCGGGGGATTTCTCGCTGGCGCTGGCCCGCATCGAGGCCCACTATTTCGTCAACGGCGGCTTCCTCGACGGCCCGGACCAGCTGCTGCGCGACGTGGGACGCATCCGCCATGTCCCCGGTGTCATCGTGCAGGGGCGCTACGATGTGGTCTGCCCGATGACGACGGCCTGGGACCTGCACCAGGCCTGGCCGGAGGCCGACTTCCGCCTGGTTGCCGATGCCGGTCATTCGGCGTTCGAGCCAGGCATCATCCACGAGCTCATCACGGCGACGGAGCGGTTTTCCAGGTCATGACCAGCAACACCCTCCTCATCGTCAACGCCAGCATCGTCAACGAAGGCCGGGTCACCGAGGGCGATGTGCTCGTCTGTGACGGGCGCATCGAGCGGGTGGGCTTCGGCTTCACCGGCCGGCAGGCCGACCGCGTCATCGACGCACATGGCCGTCACCTGCTGCCCGGGATGATCGATGACCAGGTGCACTTCCGCGAACCCGGGATGACGCACAAGGGCGACATCGCCACGGAGTCCGCGGCGGCCGTGGCTGGCGGCATCACCAGCTTCATGGACATGCCGAACACCATCCCGAACACCACGACCCGTGCCGCGCTGGCCAACAAGTACCTGGCAGCCGCCGGCCGTGCCCGTGCCAACTTCGCCTTCTACCTCGGCGGGGCCAACGACAACATCGAGGAGATCCGCGCGCTGCGGCCCGAACAGGCCTGCGGCGTGAAGGTGTTCATGGGCGCCTCGACCGGCAACATGCTGGTGGACGACCCGGTGACGCTCGAGCGCATTTTTGCCGACTGCCCGATGCTGATCGCCACGCACTGCGAGGACTCCCCGCTGATCCACGCCAACGGGGAGAAGATGCGCGAGCAGTACGGCAATGAGGTGCCCGTGAGCGCCCACCCGCTGATCCGCTCGGCAGAGGCCTGCTACCGCTCCTCCTCGCTGGCGGTGAGCCTGGCGCGCCGGCACGATGCGCGCCTGCACGTCCTGCACCTGACCACGGCGCGGGAGATGGAGCTGTTCACGCCGGGCCCGGTGCAGGGCAAGCGCATCACCGCCGAGGTCTGCGTCCATCACCTGCACTTCGACGACAGCCACTATGCGGAACTCGGCAACCTCATCAAGTGCAACCCGGCGATCAAGACCGCCGCCGACCGCGCCGCGCTCCTGGCCGCGCTCAAGGAGGACCGCATCGACGTCGTCGCCACCGACCACGCCCCGCATCCCCTGCGCGAGAAGGACGAGCCCTACCTGCGCGCACCCGCCGGGCTGCCGCTCGTCCAGCATGCGCTGCCGCTGCTGCTGGAGCACTACCACGATGGCGCGCTGGGCCTGGAGGCCATCGTCCGCAAGACCAGCCACGCGGTGGCGGACCTCTTCGGTATCCGCGACCGCGGCTACATCCGCGAGGGCTGCTGGGCCGACCTCGTGCTGGTCGACCTGCACCACGGCGGGGAAGTGCGCGGCGACGACATCCTCTACAAGGTGGCCTGGTCACCGCTCGAGGGCATGCGGCTGCGCTCGCGCGTGGTGATGACGCTGGTCAACGGCGTGGTCGCCTGGGAGGACGGGGCGCTGACCGGGGACATCCCCGGCCGGCGCCTGGACTGCAACGCCGCGCGCTGAGCCGCCGCGCGGCCCGGCCTCAGATCAGCCCGGCCTTCGCCAGCCGCTCGATGTCGGCGAGCTGCCAGCGGGCGAGTTCGCCCTTCTCCGGCACCCGCGCCCGGCCATCGCGCAGCAGCAGGTTCTGCGGGTGGAACACGGTGCCTGCATAGCTGTCCGCGTAGAGCTGGAAGGGCTGGCGTACCAGCATGTTGGTCAGTCCACCCTTGCGCCGGGCCGCGCGCAGCGCCTCGATGTCGATGGTGGCCGTGGCCACCATCGACTCCCCGCCCGCGGCGGCCTCGGCCAGCACATCCCCCCTGTAGTCGATGATCTTCGACATGCCCGTGGCCGATTCCGCGGGTATCGCAATGTGCTCGAGCCGCGCGGAGTTCGCCGAGACGACATAAGCGAGGTTCTCCGCCGCCCGTGCGCGGCGTGCGATCTCCTTGCCGGTCATCAGCGGGCTGCCGATCTCGCTGGTCGGGTGGATGAAGACCTCGGCGCCGCGCATGACGTGGCACCGGGCGATCTCCGGGTACTGGATTTCCTCCGAGGCGATGGCCGCGAGCCGGCCGAGCGGCGTATCGGCCACCGGGAAGACCCCGTCGATGCCGTGCACCTCCAGGTAGCGGTCCCAGACGTCGTAGGGCGTGGGCGCGCTCAGCGACACCAGGCGCCGGTAGCGCAGGATCACCCCGCCCGCCGGCTCGATGATGAAGCAGCACTGGAAATACAGTTCGGGGAAGTGCGGGTCGACCTCGTAGGCGTTGCCGGCGAGGTACACGTTCAGGTCGCGGGCGATTTCCCCGAGGGCCTGGTACTCGGGGCCGTCGACCTGCAGCGCAGCCTTGTCGCGCCACTCGGGGATCGACTCGCCCATCGGGAACCCGGTGAGGAAGTACTCGGGCAGGACCACCAGGCGGGCGTCCACACCGCTGTACTGGCGCAGGAAGGCGTTGCTGCCGGCGACCGACCTGCGCACGCGGCGGATGCTCCCGGCCATGCGCTCGCGGGCGCTGGCCCGGTCGGAGCAATCATTGACGCAGGCGGTGGCGATTTGCAGGGCGAGCGCTGCGTAGCGCGGGACCGGCGTGGGGGAGGTGTTGTTTGACATCAAGCTTTCTTCCT
This sequence comes from Gammaproteobacteria bacterium, assembly GCA_020853135.1. Classification (GTDB taxonomy): domain Bacteria; phylum Pseudomonadota; class Gammaproteobacteria; order Steroidobacterales; genus QUBU01. The sequence continues at coordinate 20,463 of JADYZO010000075.1, read as the reverse complement.
GGCCGGCCTGCGGCGGGACTGCCGCAGTGCCGCCGGCGGATTCTTCACGGTCCGCCCGGACGGTGCAAGCGACGATTTGCTTTGCATGGGCGCTGGGTATAATCCAGCCGATTTCCGAGCACCTCACCCCGCCCGACCCACATCAACGGCCCGGAGCCGCCGGGAAGCGCAGCCATTCGCCATGCAGCCAACGGACATCAGCAACCCGAGCTACTTCCACAAGGTCGTCGATTGCCAGTGGGGTTGCCCCGCGCATACCGACGTGCCCGGTTACATCCGGCTCATCGCGCAGGGCCGCTATACCGAGTCCTACATGCTCAACCGGCAGGCCAACGTGTTCCCCGGCATCCTCGGCCGGGTCTGCGACCGGCCCTGCGAGCCGGCCTGCCGCCGCGGGCGCGTGGAGGAAAAGCCGGTGGCCATCTGCCGCCTCAAGCGCGTGGCCGCGGACCTGCGCGATGAGATCGACGGCTTGCTGCCCAGGGCCCCGGAGCGGAAGAACGGCAGGCGCGTGGCCCTCGTCGGTGCCGGTCCGGCCTCGCTCACCGTGGCGAACGACCTGCTGCCGCTCGGCTACGAGGTGGTGATCTACGAGGCCCTCGAGGTCCCGGGCGGCCTCATGCGCAGCAACATCCCGTCCTTCCGCCTGCCGGTGGAAGTGCTCGACGAGGAGATCGGCATGATCATCGGCATGGGCGCCGACCTGCGCCTCGGCACGCCGGTGAAGAGCATGAAGGCGCTGCTCGCCGAAGGTTACGACGCGATCTTCGTCGGCAGCGGCGCGCCGCGCGGCAAGAACCTCAGGCTGCCCGGCCGCGAGGAAGCGGCAGCCAACATCCACATCGGCATCACGTGGCTGGAATCGGTGGCCTTCGGGCATATCGGCAAGATCGGCGAGCGGGTGCTGATCATCGGCGTGGGCAACACCGCCATGGACTGCTGCCGCACCTCGCTGCGCCTGGGCGCGAAGAGCGTCAAGGTCATGGCGCGCAAGCCGCGCCAGTTCTTCAAGGCCTCGGAGTGGGAACTGGAGGACGCCGAGGAGGAGCACGTCGAGATCGTCGTCAACCACGCGCCGAAGTCCTTCGTCGTCGAGGGCGGCCGGCTCACCGGCATGGTCTTCGAGAAGATGGCCTACGAGTTCGACGGGCGCGGGCGCATCACCGCCGAGAAGGTCCTCGGCGAGGAACTGATCCCCTGCGATGACGTCGTGCTGGCCATCGGCCAGGAGAATGCCTTCCCGTGGATCGAGCGCGAGCTGGGCATCGAGTTTGACAAGTGGGACGTCCCGGTCGTCGATGCCACCACCTTCGAGGGCACGCGCCGCGGCGTGTTCTTCGGCGGGGATGCGGCCTTCGGCCCGAAGAACATCATCTGGTCGGTGGAGCACGGTCACCAGGCCGCCATCTCCATCCACCGGTACTGCCAGGGCGGGGACATCAGGGAGCGCCCGCCGTACGGGATGAACCTCGCGACGGCGAAGATGGGCATCCACGAATGGTCCTTCAGCAATGCCTACGATGCGACGGCACGGCGCGTGGTGCCGCAGGTCGACCTGAAGGAGCGCTTCAGGAAGCTCGACCTCGAGGTGGAGCTCGGCTTCACCGCCGAGCAGTTCACGAAGGAGGTCGAGCGCTGCCTCAACTGCGACATCCAGACGGTGTTCACGGACAAGCTGTGCATCGAGTGCGATGCCTGCGTAGACATCTGCCCGACCCGCTGCCTCACCATCACGCCGGACGGCACCGAGGCGGAGTTGCGCGGGCGCCTGTCGGCGCCGGCGGAGAACCTGGAGCAGTCGCTGTTCGTGTCCGGGCCGCTGCCCCAGACCGGGCGCGTCATGGTCAAGGACGAGAACCTCTGCCTGCACTGCAGCCTGTGTGCCGAGCGCTGCCCGACCGGCGCCTGGGACATGCAGAAGTTCACGCTCACGGTGCCCTACGCAGGGGATCTGCCCGCCCAGGCCACGCCGCGGGCGAAGACCGGAACCTGAGGTCCCGACGCCCGTGCCCGCCGCCGGCCCCGGGCCGGCACCGACAACAACGCGCGATGAACCCGATGAGCACCCAACCCGCAAACAACGACTTCACCGTAAAGATCGCCAACGTCAATGGCACCGGCTCGGCCAGTGCCAACACGCTGCTGATGAAGGCCTTCTTCCGCATGGGCATCCCCGTGGCGGGCAAGAATTACTTCCCGTCCAACATCCAGGGGCTGCCCACCTGGTACGAGATCCGCGTCAGCCGGGATGGCTACATCTGCCGCTCCGGCCGCATCGACGTCATGGTGGCGATGAACGCCCAGACCTACCGCAAGGACCTGGCCGACGTGGCGCCGGGCGGCTACCTCATCTACGACTCCACGTGGCCGCGCGACAGGCAACTGGCCCGCGGGGACATCACCGTGCTCGGCGTGCCGCTGGCCCGCCTGTGCAACGAGCGCTTCACCCGCGCGCGCGAGCGCGTGCTGATGAAGAACATCGCCTACGTGGGCGTGCTGGCGGCGCTGCTCGATCTCGACCTCGAGGTGGTGAAGGGCCTGCTCCGCGAGAGCTATGGCGCCAAGGCGCAGCTGCTCGATGCCAACCAGGCGGCCTTCGACCTCGGCTACGACTACGCCCGCGCGAACTTCAGCTGCCCGCTGCCCTTCCGTGCGCAGGCCATGGGCGCGACCAGCGGCCACATCATGATCGACGGCAACACCACCGCGGCGCTGGGCGCGCTGTTCGCCGGGGCGACGGTGGTCGGCTGGTACCCGATCACGCCATCGACCTCGGTGATCGACGCGTTCAAGCGCCATGCCGAGCGGCTGCGCAAGGACCCGCAGACCGGGCGGACCAACGTGGCGATCATCCAGGCGGAGGATGAACTGGCGGCGATCGGCATGGTGCTGGGTGCCAGCTGGAACGGCGCGCGGTCCTTCACCGCGACCAGCGGTCCCGGCGTCTCGCTGATGGGTGAGTTCCTGGGCTATGGCTATTTCACCGAGATCCCCGCGGTGCTGGTCAACGTCCAGCGCTGCGGCCCCTCCACCGGCATGCCCACGCGCACCCAGCAGGCCGACATCATGGCCTGTGCCTATGCATCCCACGGCGATACACGCCACGTCCTGCTCTTTCCGGCGAACCCGGAGGAGGCGTTCTACCTGACCGCCGAGGCCTTCAACCTGGCCGAGCGGCTGCAGACGCCCGTGATCGTCCTGACCGACCTCGACATCGGCATGAACGACTGGATGTGCCGCGACCTGCAATGGGACGACGCCTACCAGCCCGACCGCGGCAAGGTGATGAGCGCCGAACAGCTGGAGAAGATCGAGAAATTCCACCGCTACCTGGACGTGGACCACGATGGCATCCCTTGGCGCAGCCTGCCGGGCGTGCACGCGAAGGGCGCGTACTTCACCCGTGGCTCCGGCCACAACATGTACGGTGCCTACACCGAGGATGCGAAGGAATACCAGGACGTGGTGGACCGGCTGCGGCGCAAGTGGGACACCGCCGCGACGCTGGTGCCCGCGCCGGAGGTGGACTGCTCGGGGCGCCACCGGGTCGGCATCATCTCCGTCGGCAGCTGCGACGGTGCCGTGCGCGAGGCGCGGGCAAGGCTCGCCGCCTCCGGCGTCGGCACCGACTACCTGCGCGTCAGGGCCTTCCCCTTCGGCCAGGCCGTGCAGGACTTCCTCGATGCTCACGAGCGCATCTACGTCGTCGAACAGAACCGCGACGCCCAGTTGCGCGCGCTGCTGCTGCTGGAGACCCGCATCGAGCAGACGAGGCTGGTGCCCGTCCTGCACTACGACGGGCTGCCCGTGACCGCAGCGAGCATCGTCGACGGCATCAACCAGGACATGGCAAAGGGCCAAGCCGCATGAGCTACATCGCCAAGCCGAAGGTGGTCCACCCCGGGCTGCCCCGCAATGAACTCGGCCTCTCGCTGCGCGACTACGAGGGCGGCATGTCCACGCTCTGCGCGGGCTGCGGCCACGATTCCATCACCGCCGCGCTGGTGCAGGCCGCCTTCGAGCTGTCCATCCCGCCGCACCGCATGGCGAAGCTCTCGGGGATCGGCTGCTCGTCGAAGACGCCGGCATACTTCGCCTCGGCCTCGCACGGCTTCAACTCGGTGCACGGGCGCATGGCCTCGGTGGCCACCGGCGCCAACGCGGCCAACAACGAACTCACCTACATCGGTGTTTCGGGCGACGGGGATACGCTGTCCATCGGCCTCGGGCAGTTCTGCCATGCGATCCGCCGCAACCTGAACATGCTGTACATCATCGAGAACAATGGCGTGTACGGCCTGACCAAGGGCCAGTTCTCGGCCTCGGCCGACGTGGGCAGCAAGGCCAAGAAGGGCGAGGTCAACCAGCAGCCGCCCATCGACCCCTGCCTGCTGGCACTGTCGATCGGCTGCACCTTCGTGGCCCGCAGCTTTTCCGGCGACAAGGAGCACCTCGTGCCCCTGCTCAAGGCGGGCATCCGGCACCGTGGCTTTGCCATGATCGACGTGATCTCGCCCTGCGTCACCTTCAATGACCACGAGGGCTCGACGAAGAGCTACAGCTTCACCCGCCAGCACTACCAGCCGGCCGTCTACGCCGACTACGTGCCGCCGGCGCAGGAGATCCGCAGCGGGCAGGCGGCTGGCTCCGTGCAGGCCGTCACCATGCATGACGGCAGCCGCGTGCTGCTCCACAAGGTCGGTGCGGACTACGACGCGACGGACCGGCTGGCCGCCTTCGGCTACCTGTCAAGGCACCAGGCCGGGGGCGCGATCGTCACGGGCCTGCTCTTCATCGACGAAAGCCAGCCCGACATGCACGAGGTCCAGGGCACGCCTGCCGAGCCACTCAACAGCGTCTCCTACGCACGCCTGAACCCGGGTCAGCGGGGGCTGGATTCCATCCAGGCACGCTTCCGCTAGCGGAGGCCCGGGCCTGTGCCGGGGCGGCGTGCGCCAGCCCCTGTTCAGCGTGCCGGGTCGGCCGGGGCGGGACAGGCCAGCCAGGCATCCAGGGGCAGCGCACTGCTCACGGAGCGGGTCTCGCCATTGGCTGCCGTGCACGACAGGCTCGCGAAGGCCGCAGTGACGGCATGCAGCCGGAACAGGCGCTGGCCACCCTCGCCGATGCCATCGGCAATCCGGCTGTCGTTGAGCGTGATGCAGCGCTGGCCCAGGTCTGCCAGCCAGGGCAGCTGCCCGAGCGGCACCTGCACGCTGAAGGCCTGGCGTGCCCGGTCCGCGGGCATGACGCGCGCCGCGCTGGCGATGGACACCAGCAGCTCGGGTTTCGTGGTCGCAGCCGGACAGGCCGTGCCGGCCAGCAGTTCGAAGCTGATCAGGGGCTCGGGTGCGGCGCTGGCGCTGATCTCTGGCAGGGTGGGGTGCCCGTCCGTGTCCTCCTGCGAGAGGACGATGCGCGGGGCGTCATCGGCCAGCGCCACTTGTGCCAGCGTCCCCGCGAGGAGGATGAACAGGTGCAGCAGGCGGCGGGCGGTGGCGGTCATGACGGGCACCGGGGCAGGCATGGTGCGCATGCTACCAGCAGTCCTGCCTGCCCGTGATCACGGGACGCGGCTGGCACGGATGCTAGAATCGCCGCCCGTAAGCCGTGGTCGCGGTGCTGGCGGCAGGGGATGGCAATGATCGCAAAGCTGGGGATGGAGGGATACCGGCTTGCCCGCCGCCTCGTCATTGCGGTGATCGGCGGCACGGTGGTGCTGGCCGGCGTGATCATGCTGGTGACCCCGGGGCCGGGCCTCGTCGTGATCCCCATCGGCCTGGCGATCCTCGCGCTGGAGTTTGCCTGGGCCAGGATCTGGCTGGAGCGGCTGAAGTCGCGGCTCACGAAGGAGCAGCTCAACGGCTTCCTCGAGAAGACGCGTTCCCTCGGCTCCGGACTGCCGCTGTCGCGGTCGAAACCCGACCGTTGAGGGCCGGTTCAGCTGCCCTGGGTTGCCTGGACGATGCTGTTGGACCAGGCCAGCGCCTTCACCTGGATCTTGGCGATGTCATCGGGGCTGCAGGGATCACCGGCGGCCAGCAGCTCCGGCAGTGCCGCGGTGTCGGGCTGCTCCAGGGCCTCGACCACCCTGAGCAGGTGCCCGAGCGGGCCGCTGCGCGTCAGCAGCGCCCGGCCCACATCCTCCGGCAGGCTGATCTCGGCAATGACTTCGTCCATGGGCGTTTCCAGCAGGACGTCCAGCAGTGAGAGGATGCCTGTCATGAAGGCGCGATCACGGCTGGCAACGTCGGACGACTGCTTCTCGGCCAGCAGTTCCATGAGCCTGCCGCGTGCCGCGGCCAGGCCCAGCAGCGGATTCTGTGATGCGCCGCCGCTGCCGTGGGCAAACAGCAGCAGCTGCAACCAGCGCTGCAGCTGGCGCTGGCCGAGGATCACCAGCGCATGCGACAGCGAGGCGATCGGAGAGCGCAATCCCATGCCGACCGAGTTGACCAGCCGCATCAGCTTGTAACTCAGTTCAGGGGCTTGTTTGAACGTGGCCTCGATCTGCGCGTTGTCGGCACCACTCATGGCCTGCTGGAGCAGGTGGACCAGCATCTGTCGGGAAGGATCGGCCCGGCGGCCTGCGAGGATCACCGGCCTGGCGAAGAAGTAACCCTGGAAGAGATCGAAGCCGAGTTCGCGGCAGCGTGCAGCCTGCTCCGGGCTGTCGACCTTTTAGGCGAGCAACTGCACGGCAGCGAGCTGGCGCACCCGGGCGACCAGGGCCGGCAGGTCATCGGCCGGCGTCGCGAGCACATCGATCTTGATGACGTCGATGAGCGGCAGGATCGGCGTGTAGGCCTCCTCCAGCTGCACGACGTCATCCAGGGCGAAGGAGAAGCCGCGGCTGCGCAGCCTGTGGCAGCGCTTGACGATCTCCGGGGTGATTTCCACGGTCTCCAGCAGCTCGATGACGGTGCGTCCGGGCGGCAGCAGTTCCACTGCATCGGACAACAGGAGATCGGCGTCGAAGTTGATGAAGCCGCGGCAGGTGCCCAGCACCGAAGCGATGCCGAGATCGTTGAAGGCGTGGGTGATGACGCTGGCCGTGGCCATGCGGTTGTCGGTGATCCCGCCGCCAGCCGTGGCGCTGGAGCGGAACAGCAGCTCGTAGGCGACGGTCTGGTCCCGGCGGTCGAGAATGGGCTGGCGGCCCAGCCAGAAGGCCGGCGCCTGTTCCGGGTTGGCCGCCGGCGATTGTTCAGCACTGATCACCGGCGGATTGTGCCCGATGGGCAATGGGTGCGGCTTGATCTGGCGCACATGCCCGGGTCGGCGCCCGCATCAGGGGGTCGCCGGGCCGGCCAGGCCTGGTCACGGACTGTCGTCGTTGCGGCACAGGCCGGGCGCTGCCGTGCCGCAGCCGTCCGCCGGATCAGCCAGAAACTGCAGCAATGCGGAGCGGATCGCCGGCTCCCGGAAGCTGCCGATGTGCGGGCCGTCGTGGCTCAGCAGGAAGCGCGGGGCGCGCGCTGCTGCAAACAGCGCCTGCACGTGGCGGTAATCGACGACAGCATCCTGCCTGCCGTGGATGAGCAGCAGCGGTACCGGGCTGATGTGACCGATCTGGTCGAGGAGGTCGTAGCCCCGCGGCATGCTCCAGGCCATCGGCCACTGCAGGGGCCAGGTCAGCCAGCTCTTCGCGGCCACGTCACGGGCGATCCAGCGGTAACGCGCGAAGCCGGCATCGAGGACCACGGCGGAGAAGCGGGCCCGCACGGCTGGATCGGCACCGACGAGGTAGCCGCCCAGTGCGGCCCCGAGGCTCTGGCCGAGGAGAAACAGCGGCCGCCCCTGCGCGTCCGGCTCCGCGGCGAGCCAGTCAAGCGCCGCGTGCAGGTCGGCGAAGACCTCCGGGATCGCGGGCCGGCCGCCGGAGCGGCCGAAGCCACGGTAGTCCAGCAGCAGGACCTGGTAGCCCTCCGCCGGCAGCCAGTACACGCTGGCGAGGTGCGTGCTGATGTTCTCGGCGTTGCCGTGGAGGAAGAGCACCGTGCCCCTGGCCGGTCCCCGGGCCGGCAGCCACCAGGCGTCAAGCGCGGTGCCGTCCGCGGCCCGCAGTGCCACGTCGCGGTATTCGATGCCCACATCGGCCGGCGTGCGCACCAGCGGGCCCATTGGCATGAACAGCAACCGGCTGCAGCCGCCGAGCAGGAGCGCGCACAGCAGAATCATCAGGCGGGGAGCCATGCGGGCTGTCACGGGCCGAAATGGTAGCGCAGCGACAGGCTTGCCTCATTCACGCGGTCGGTGCCCGTGAGGCTGCGCGTCCACTGCAGCCGCAGAGCAAGGTCCTGACCGAGGGGCAGGTTGTGGCGCAGGGCCAGCATGCTGCGGCTTTCGCCATCCGTGAAGCGGTAATGATCCGCGGTCGCGAGTGTCACGCCTGCGTCCGAGGCAAGGCGCAGCCCGGCAGCCAGGCCGGGCCCGATATCCAGTTCGCGGTTCCGGGCATGGTTGAACTCGATGCGCCCCGTCATGAGGAGGAACAGGCTGAGGTTGGGCAGTGCCGCGCGGGTCCAGCCGAAGCCGGCATTGACCTGCGGCACCAGCACATCGTCTCCTGCGGTCCACTGCCGGTCGAGCCCGGCATTGACCCGCCAGGACCAGGGCCGGAAGAATTCATCGCGCGCTGACAGCGAGGTGATCTCCAGCAGGTCGAGCTGCTGCAGCTGCAGCGTGCCGCCTTCCCTGAGCCGCAGGACCATGCGGCCCATGTTGAGGGATGCGCCCGCCGGGTATCCCGGTTGCGCGTCGGCGAGGTCGTGGTAACTCAGCCGCCACTCGAAGTCGGCGAAGCTGCGGTTGCCGGTGAGTCCGGCGCCCGCTGCGAACAGTGTCGTGCGATGGCCCGCCTCCGGGGCCGGCGGGCGCGGCGGCGCAGGCGGGGCCGGTGCTGCCGCCGTCCGGTTCAGCTGTTGCAGCAGGGCGAAGTTCTGGTCCGGGAGCGCCCCGTCGGCAGGTGCATGGACGGCACGGTCGCGGAAGAACCGGTAGGCGGCATCTGCCACGAGGCGGCGATGCTCCGGCGCCAGGGCGGCAAAGGCTGGCGTATCGGCCACGGTTGCGTCGTCGGCCAGCCGTCGCGCCAGCCTGCGCCCGGGCGCATCGAGCATGCCCAGCTCATGGCGCAGCTCCGTGCGGGTTGCCGGGCGGTAGTCGACCGCGGAGACCATGCCGGCATCGATCACGGCGCGTACGGTATCGATGGGGATGGCGTAGTAGGGGAAGCGGCTGGCGAGATCGTGGCCGGGCCGGGCCACATCGAGCAGCTCCAGCAGGCGCAGCGAACAGTTCTCGTCGAAAAAATAATAGTCGAACCGGATGTCGCGCAGTTCCCAGGCATGCGCCAGCAGGCGGTCGATTTCCGCGGGTGACAGGTTGAGGCGGTATTCCCACAGGTCACGGCTTTCCAGCCGGGAGTATTCCCGCAGCTTTTCAAAGTAAGGGCCGGCGGCGAACTGCCCGGGATATCCGCCGAACAGTCCACGCCAGGCGTAGACGAAGCCGTTTTCCCCCCGTGGCACCGTGGCGCCGAAATTCAGGGCCCAGGACAGCAGCGGCGTCATGCGCTGCGGGCTGACCGAATCGAAGCGCAGGAAGGTGTGTCCGTACATGGACGAGGGGCTGTTGAGATAGCTGGCGGCAAACACCAGCACGACCTGGTTGACCGCCAGCACGCGCCGCCACTCGTCATACTCCGGGCAGCTGGCGCCCGGCAGCCGGGCAGCAAGGGGGGGCAAACGCTCCCGCAGCCACGCGGTGCGTGCGGGAAAGCGGCACTGTGTGGCAGGGTCCGCCGCCAGCTCGCGCAGCGTGGCATCGAGTTCCGCGGCCGGGTCGGTCGCGCCGCGGTCGCTCAGGAAGAATCCCGCATCGTCAACCGAGGTGTGCCAGCGGCCTGGCCAGCGGGACGGCGTGTAATGCAGCAGCTGGAGCCACTGCGGATCAGCGTCCAGCCGGGCGGTGCGTGCCTGCGTCTGCCAGTCGGCAGCGCCGGCGGGGCCCGGGATGCCCAGCACGATGGCCGCACAGATGGCGCCAGCCAGGCGCCGTGGCCGTGAACGCATCGGTGGGGGGAAGGGGTGTGGCTGGTGGGCCGGCCTGCTGCCGGCCCACCAGCCCTGCGATCAGGACACGTAGTGCGCGAGTTGTTCGTTGGCCCGCATCAGTTCAACGACGCGGTCGCCCACCTGTTCGGCGGTGACGTCGCTGGATGGGAAGATCGTCGCGAAGTTGTCGTGCATCACCTGCTTGAACAACGCACGGTCGGCCTCGGTGACGCCCATGGCGACAGCCACGGCAGTCAGTGCCTCACCGTCCCCGCGTGCGACGTCCTCGCTGAACTCATCCATGACCGCGCCGATGAGCGATTTGCCGCCATAGGTCAGCTTGCCGTTGGCGGAGCAGCCATTCGTGCCAGTGGTCATGCCGAAGGTGGCATTGCCGCTGGTGCCATTGGTGAGGCTGGCGATGACGTGGGCGCCGAGGCCCGACTGGCCATCCATCAGCATGTTGCCCCAGCCGCAGTTCGGGCCGCCCGGCGCCTCTGCCATGGCGGAGGCCGACATGCCCAGCAGTGCCGTTACGATCAGGACTCGCTTCATGGAATCTCCCCTTTTCGTGGATACAACGCTTGAGAATGAAACGTGAGCGCCGTGCTGCGACGCCCAGCGCAGCGACGCTAGCACAAGCCAGGCCCCGCTGGGGAGTGCGTGCTGTGTGGCCGGGTTGCGGCTGGCGCGGACTGCCGCCCGCTGCGAACCTAAAAAAAAGGAGCCCGCATGGCCTGGCTGTTTGAATCCAGCGCCCCGACCGGGACGGCCATGCGAGCCCCTTGCTGCAGGCTCCTGGAGGGGGATGGAGCCTGCAGTTGACGGCCTCGTGGGCCGTCGCTTCGGGGCGTGCCGCGAAAAATGGGGGGGGGACCGCGGCACGCCCCAGAAGTTGGGATGTCTGTCGTTCAATGACTCCTGCGGATGCGACCGTGCCTTACAGGCCGAGTGGCGATCCGCCGAGGACCTGGCCGGCCAGGTGTGCCGCATGCGGCGTGAACCCGGCATTGATGGCCGCCAGGACCATCACGGTCGCGGCAACCGCCAGCAGTGCGGCCGACAGCCGCTCGCCAGTGAGGGTGAAGAGCCAGTTCCGGGTGTCCATATACTTGCCTTTCCTGTTTCCGTCAGGCCTGTTTCGAGGCCTGCCTATGTGTTTGCAGAAATCGTGCCAAGCATGAATCACAGGGAAAACAAACAGTTATAAAATTCCTGAGATAACGAATTGCCGTGGAATCCGAAATGTCGTGGCACAGAATGACGGTTTTTCGTATATTTGACCTGTGCCTGAGCCCAATGAGCAAAGCACTGCGCTGATTCGCAGCCTACCCGTCCTGCTGGCCCTGCTGGATGGCGAGGGCCGGTTCCTCGACGTCACGGACGAGTGGGAACGGCGCATGGGCTACAGCCGCGACGATTTGCGCGGCCGCCGCCCGGACGACCTTGCCACCCCACCCAGCGCCACGCGCATCCGCGAGGAGTTGCTGCCGCGTTTCCGGCGCACGGGACGGCTGGAGCACGTCCCCGTGGAATTCTTCACCCGCGACGGCCGGGCACTGGCACTGCTGGCCACGACTGTCGCGGTCTATGCCCCTGACGGAAGCAGCCTGCGCTACTCGGTGTCGCTGTTCGAGGAACCCTCCGACCGCGAGCGGCTGGAGCGGCGCTACCTCGATCTCTATGAGTCCACCCCGGCGATGCTCCACACGATCGATCCGGAGGGGCGCATCACGGCCGTCAGCAACCACTGGCTCGCCAAGCTGGGCTACCAGCGCAACGAGGTCATCGGCCGGTCGATCCTCGAATTCATCAGCGATGAATCCCGTGGCCCGCTGATGGACGGGCGGCTGCGCGAGTTCATCAGCCGGGGCGATGTCCAGAACGTGCCCCGCCAGATGGTGGCGAAGAACGGCGACGTCATCGACGTCCTGCTGTCCGCGCGTGCCGAGCGCAACGAGCAGGACGAGGTGATCCGCCTGCTGGTGGCGAGCAAGGACGTGACCGAGCGCAACCGCGCCGAAGCGCGGTTGCGCGAGGCCTATGGCGAGATCGCGCGCCTCAAGGAGGAACTCGAGCGCGAGCGTGACTACCTGCGCGAGGAGGTCAACGTCTCGATGAACTTCGGGCGCATCGTCGGCGGGAGCCCGGCCCTGGCGGCGATGATGGCGCGGATCGAGGCGGTGGCAGCGACGCCGGCGAGCGTGCTCATCGTCGGCGAGACCGGCTCCGGCAAGGAACTGGTGGCGCATGCCATCCACGTCCGCAGCCAGCGCGCCAACGGCCCGCTGGTCAAGGTCAACTGCGCAGCGATCCCCGACGAGCTGTTCGAGAGCGAGTTCTTCGGCCACGTACGCGGGGCCTTCACCGGCGCCCACCGGGATCGCGTCGGGCGCTTCGAGCTGGCGGATGGCGGCACCATCTTCCTGGATGAGGTGGGCGAGATCCCGCTGTCGCTCCAGGGCAAGCTGCTGCGCGTCCTGCAGGAGCGTGAGTTCGAGCGCGTCGGTGACGATCGCACCCGCAAGGTGGACGTGCGGGTCATCGCCGCGACCAACAAGGACCTCGAGAAGGCGGTGGAGGCCGGCGAGTTCCGCGAGGACCTGTATTACCGCCTGGGCGTGTTCCCGGTCCAGGTGCCGCCGCTGCGCAAGCGCGGCGAGGACGTCGTGCAGCTGGCCCAGCACTTCCTCGGGCAGGTTTCCCGGCAGTTCGGCCGGCCGGTGCCGCAGCTGACCGGAGACCAGGTGGAGGCGCTGCGCCGCTACGACTGGCCCGGCAACGTGCGTGAGCTGAAGAACGTGATCGAGCGGGCGGTGATCCTCTCGCGGGGCGACAAGCTGCGCCTGGACCTGTCGCTGCCCGAGGCGGGCGCGCTGCCGGCCCCGGCTGCGCCGCCCGCCAGCGGCCCGGGACCACTGCCGGCGCCCGACATCCTGACCGAGGCCGCGATGCGCGAGCTGCAACGGCGCAACCTGGTTGCCGCGCTGGAGGCGGCCGGCTGGCGGATATCGGGCAAGGGCGGTGCAGCAGAGCGGCTGGGCATCCGGCCGACGACGCTGGCTGACCGGATGCGCTCGCTCGGCATCGAGCGGCCACCACGCAAGCGCTGATGTGCCGGCAGCGTGCGAGGCGCTGGACCGCTGATGCATGACTTCGGCACAATCAGCACCGTTGTTGTTTCCCTGATCGCGGTCATCGCATGCGCTCGAGATTCCTGTGGGCCATGGCCCTCGTGGCATGGCTTGTGCTGCCGGTTGCGGCCACCGGCCAGCCGAACGGCCTGCCCGATGCGGTGAGTGCCGCCCTGGCACGGGCGAAGATCCCCCCGGCGGGCTTCAGTGCGTTCGTCCAGGAGGTGGGACAGGACAAGCCGATCCTGGCGTACAACGCCGATACGCCGCGCAACCCGGCCTCGACCATCAAGCTGGTCACGACCTACCTGGCGCTGGAGTCGCTGGGGCCCACCTTCAAGTGGAAGACGACGGCGCTGGCCGCCGGCACGCCCAGGGGCGGCGTCCTCGATGGCGACCTCTACCTGAAGGGCAGCGGCGACCCCTACCTCGTGCTGGAGCGTTACTGGCTGCTCATCAGGGAAATCCGCCTGCGGGGCGTGCGCGAGATCCGCGGGGACCTGGTCATCGACAACAGCCAGTTCGATGTGGGGGATGTGGATCCCGGCGACTTCGACGGCCGTCCCTACAACAGCTACAACGTCATCCCCGACGCGCTGATGGTGAACTTCCAGGCCGTCAACTTCATGTTCCGGCCGGATGTGGCGGGCAACCGTGTCGAGATCACGGCCGATCCGCTGCCGAGCAACCTGCGTGTCCGCAACCAGGTGCAGCTGATCGACGGCCGCTGCGGCGGATCAGGCAACAGCATCAATTTCACGGTGGAGAGCCTGGGCGGCCGGGACGAGGCGACCTTCACCGGCCGCTTCAGCCGCCAGTGCGCGGAGTACCGGGTCACGCGCAGCCTGATGAAGGCGCCGGAGTACGCCTATGGCGTGTTCCGCGCGCTCTGGGAGGAGAGCGGCGGCAGCATCGGCGGCGGCTTCCGCCATGCCGTCGCCCCGGCCACTGGCATGCAGGTGCTGGCCACGCTGGACTCGGTGCCGCTGACCGACGTCATCACCGGCATCAACAAGTACAGCAACAATGTCATGGCCCGCCACCTGCTGCTGACGCTGGGTGCCCAGCGGTTCGGGCCGCCGGGCACCGTGGACAAGGGGCGGCGCGCGATCCAGGACGAGCTGGTGCGGCTCGGGCTCGCCTTCCCCGAGCTCGACATCGGCAATGGTGCCGGCCTTGCCCGTGACACCCGCATCTCGGTGCGCAGCCTCACCCAGCTGCTGCTGGCTGCCGAGGGCGGGCTCTACGGTTCGGAGTTCGAGTCCTCGCTGGCGCTGGCCGGACTCGATGGCACGGCCAAGCGGCGCTTCGGGAGCAAGGAGTTTGCCGGCCACATGCACCTGAAGACCGGCACGCTCAACAACGTGCATGCCCTGGCCGGCTACGTGCAGACGCCCGGGGGGCGCAAGTTCGCCCTGTCGATGATCCAGAATGCCCCCGGCTGGGCCGACGAGGTTCAGCAGGCGCTGCTGCGCTGGGTGATGCGCCAGCCCTGAGGCCGCGCCGTCGCGAGGGGCGGCGGCACAAGCTGCTAGAATCACGCCGGTTCCGGGCGGCCGGAAGCAGGGGAGACGAGGCATGAAACTGATCACCGCCATCATCAAGCCATTCCGGCTGGACGACGTGCGCAATGCGCTGGCCGAAGTGGGCGTCAACGGCATGACGGTCACCGAGGTGAAGGGCTTTGGCCGGCAGCGCGGCCACACCGAGCTCTACCGGGGCGCCGAATACGTCGTCGACTTCCTGCCCAAGGCCAAGGTCGAGGTGGCGGTGTCCGAGGAACTGGTCGAGCGTGCCATCGAGGCGATTGCCACTGCCGCGCGCACTGGCAAGGTGGGCGATGGCAAGATATTCGTCCTCGACCTCGAGCAGGTCATGCGGATCCGCACCGGGGAGACCGACGACAGCGCGCTCTAGCCGGGGGGCGGCTGCCATCGTGCCCGCCATGCCCGCAGCCCGAGCAGCGCCAGCAGGATCACGCAGTACCACAGCGGCGCGGTATGGTCCTTCTTCACCTGCCACCAGAAGTGCCAGCAGGCCAGCAGGCCGGCCGGGTAGATCGCCTGGTGCAGGGCCTGCCAGCGCTGGCCCAGCCGCCGGCGCCAGCCTGCGGTGGACGTGGCAGCCAGTGCCGCCAGCAGCAGCAGTGCCACGAAGCCGATGATGATGTAGGGTCGCCGCGTCAGGTCACCGGTGATCTCGCCGGCATCCAGTGCCCGGTCCAGCAGCAGGTAATTGGCGAAGTGCAGTGCCGCGTAGGCAAAGGCGAACAGCCCGAGCATGCGCCGGAACTGCAGCGGCCAGGCCTGGCCGGTGGCCCAGCGCAGTGGTGTCACACACAGCGTGACCAGCAGCAGCCGCAGGGCCCACAGGCCGCTGGTGTCCTGGATGGTTTCCACCGGGTTCGGGCCGAGGCGCGCACCGCCGAATCCGGCAGCACCGGCCAGCAGCCCCAGCAGCGGCAGCAGTGCAGCCGTGAATGCCAGGGGCTTCCAGCACAGCCGGATCTGCCGCAGGGTCGGCACGGTACGCCCAGGAGCCTAGAAGTTCCGCACCAGGTCCAGTCCCGTGTAGAGCGAGGCCACCTGCGCGGCGTAGCCGTTGAACGGCAGTGTCGGCTGCTTGGGCGAAAAGAACCGCGAGCCGATGCGTCGCTCGGTGGCCTGGCTCCAGCGTGGGTGGTCAACCCGGGGGTTCACGTTGGCATAGAAGCCGTACTCCTCCGGGGCGGCAGCCGACCAGGTGGTGTGCGGTTGCTGCACGGTGAAGCTGATGCGCACGATGGATTTGATGCTCTTGAAGCCGTATTTCCACGGCGTGACGAGACGCAGCGGCGCACCATTCTGGTTCGGCAGTTCGACGCCGTAGATGCCCACCGCCAGGATGGCCAGCGGGTGCATGGCTTCGGCCATGGTCAGGCCTTCGACGTAGGGCCAGTCGAGGACGTGGCTGCGCTGGCCCGGCATCTCCTGCGGCCGCACGATGGTCTCGAAGGCCACGTACTTCGCCCTGGATGTTGGCTTGAAGCGCCTGAGCAGGTCCCCGAGGGGAAATCCCACCCAGGGGATCACCATGGACCAGGCCTCGACGCAACGGAAGCGGTAGATGCGTTCCTCCAGCGGGTGCGGCTTGAGGATGTCCTCGAGGGTGAAACGCCCCGTCACGCCGGCCTCGCCATCGACGGTGACGGTCCAGGGCCTTGGCCTGAACCCGGCGGACTGCTCGGCCGGGTCCGACTTCCCGGGTCCGAACTCGTAGAAGTTGTTGTAGTGGGTGATGTCCTCGAAGCTGTTGGGTGTCTCGCGGCTGCTGAGCGGGCTCTCCTTCACGCCGGTGAGGCGCTGATGGCCCGCCGGGATGCCTGCAGCGCCGGCACCGGCTCCGAGCAGCAGCCCGGCGCCGGCGTATCCCGCCGCGGCGAGCAGCCGGCGCCGGCTGCGAAAGACGGCCTCGGGCGTGATCTCGCTGGGCCGGATGTCCGCGGGACGCCTGATCAGCATGGTGTGGCTGCTCCGCAGGTGCCGGGCGCCGGGTCGGCCGTGCCGCGCGCGTAGCGGCCGTTCAGGTCCCAGTCGAAGTCCAGGTAGCGCAACTCCAGCCAGCCCTCGCGCAGCGCCGCGCGGCTGGCCGGGTCCGCGAGGTAGCGCTCCAGCCAGGCGGACACGCCGCCGGCGGCCGCCGTGAAATCCGCGCGATGCCAGTCGAAGAGCGCTGACAGGAATGCGGTCTTCTGCGCAATGTCGAGGCGGTTGCGCGTGATGTCATTGACGAAGCCACGCACCGCCGCATCGAGCTGGGCATCCAGCGTCGCCGGCTGGTAGGCGTGGCTTGCCAGGCGCGGGCAGGACAGTGCCGCACAGGACATGGCAAACCAGGCGCGCGGGTCACCGAGCGCGCGCAGCCGCTGGCCGATCTCCCCGAGGGTGACGGCGCGGCCGTCGAGCGTGAATTTCCTGCTGTCGAAGAAACGCCGCCGGCCGGCGGCGGAGGCGGGCGACTCACCCTGCAGGATGCCGCGGATGGCCAGCGCGTTGTAGGCGTTGAGGTAGTGGGCGAGCGCCGCGTCGTGGTCTGCGGGAATGGCCGTCGTGGCCAGCCCGTCGATGAAACGCGCGAACTGCGGGCTTGCGGCCAGGCCGTCGTAGTCGACGTAGCCGTCGCGCACGTTCTGCAGCAGGGCTTCCTCGAGCGGCGCGTAGTCGGGTGCAGCGGCTCCGGCAGGTGCCGCCGCCAGCACCAGCACCGCCGCCAGCGCCACCGCCCGGGCAGGCCACCAGCCGCTGCTCAGCTTCCCCTGCACTGCATCACCCGTCCATTGCCGAGTCGTGGCAGGCATGATGCCTGCGAGTTCACCCGCCTGCCCGTGTTTCGCAGAGGAGCACGGCGGTGCCGTTGATCCGGCCGGCGCGCAGGTCGTCGAGCGCATCGTTGGCGCGCCCGAGGGGATAGGTGCTGACCCGGGCGGTGAGGCCGGCCCTGGCAGCCGCCTGCATGAACGCCACACCGTCCTCGCGTGTCAGGTTGGCGACCGATCTCAGCTGGCGCTCGCCCCACAGCGCCGCGTAGGGAAACGCGGGTATGTCGCTCATGTGGATGCCGCCACAGACTACGGTGCCGCCTTTCCTGACATCGCCCAGCGCCTTGGGTACCAGCGCGCCGACCGGGGCGAAGATCAGCGCGGCGTCGAGCGGCTCGGGCGCCGGCTCGTCGGACCCGCCGGCCCAGGCCGCGCCCAGTTCCCGCGCGAAGCCCTGTGCCGCGGTGTCGCCCGGCGTGGTGAAGGCCAGGATGCGCCGACCCTCGTGGCGCGCCAGCTGCGTGACCAGGTGCGCTGCGGAGCCGAAGCCGTAGATGCCGATGGCATGGGCCTCACCCGCCATGCGCAGCGTGCGATAGCCGATCAGCCCGGCGCAGAGCAGCGGTGTCGCGGCCGCGGCGCCCAGCGCACGGTCCAGCGCGATGCAATAGCGCGAGTCGGCCAGCATGTGGGTGGCGAATCCCCCGTCCACGTGACAGCCGTGGAAGCGTGCCGCGTCGCACAGGTTCTCCTGGCCACTGCGGCAGAAGCGGCAGGTTCCGCAGCTGTGTGCCAGCCATGCCGCGCCCACCCAGGCACCCACCGGCAGTACCGCGGCAGGGCCGCGTGCCACCACCTCGCCCACGGCCTGGTGGCCGGGCACGCGCGGATAGCTGGCGGCGGGCAGTTCACCGTCCTGCAGGTGCAGATCGGTGCGGCACACGCCACAGGCATGGACGCGGATCAGCACATGGGCGCCGGTGCAGGCGGGAAGGGCGCGATGCTCTTCCCGCAACCGCAGGCCGGGAGCCTCGAGCACCATGCACCGCATGCCGGCCGGGTCAGGGGTTGGCATGGTTGCCGGCAGCCGGGTGCCCGGCTTCGGGGTAGGCGATCGGCCCGCCTTTTCCGCCGGCCGCCGGCGTCGATTCCGTTGCCGGCGGCCCGGTGCGGCTGGCCGTGGCGCGCGAATAGCGGAATTCATGCCGGAACCGTACGTCCGGGCGGTCCACCGGCTCGCCGTCGGCCATGGCCGGGCGGAATGCGGCACCATCCAGCGCCCGCAGCAGCTGCCGGTCGAGCAGTCCGGGCGGCGTGGACTCGATGATGCGGGTATCGGCGGCACGACCCTGCGCGGTGACCGTGAGGGCTGCCACGACGACGCCCTGGTCATAGGCGCCCTGGCCGATGGCCGCAGGGCCGCGCTCCCTGCCGTTCTCGTCCACCACGTCGGGCAGGCGCGGGCCGCCGATGCGCAGCGGCTGCGCGAAGTGGCGTTCGCGGGCGGCCAGCAGGGCACCGTCACCGGAGAGTTCACGCCAGGCCTCGACGTACTGCTGCCGGGCGGCACGCGGCTGGCGCACCGCGGTCTGCAGGTCACCGAGCGCCACCAGCACATCGGCACGCCTGGCGTGGTCGACCATCGGCTGTGCATCCACCAGGTCCAGTGCGCGCTTGAGCACGGTGGCGGCCACCGGCATCGCGCCCTCGTTCCCGTGGCTCAGCGCCTCGCCCACCAGTGCATCGATCATCCGCGGATCGTAGTTGCCGCCGCTCTCGCGGATGACGCGCCGCGCGTCCTGGTAGGCGGCCTGCGCCGCCTGGTACTGGCCGGTGCGGTTGTACCAGCGGCCGAGCTTCTGCAGCGCCTGCGCCTGCGCCGTGCTGTCCTGCGGGGCGTGGCGCTGCTGGATCGTGACCTGGGCGCGCTGGTGGGCGTTGGCCTTGTCGAGCTTTTCCAGCCCGAGGAAGCCCTCCGAGAGGCCGTCGAGGATGCTGACCTGCTCGAGGTTGTAGAAGCCCGCCGCTGCATGGTTGACATGCAATGCGCGCTGGAATGCCTCGGTGGCCTGCGGGTACAGTCCGGCACGCAGGCAGGCCTCGCCGAGGCCGGTCAACGGGTTCACCAGGCGCGGGGAAGCGATGCCATCACGCCGCTCGATGATGTCGATGGCGGCGACGTAACTGGCCTGCGCGGTCGCGAGGTCACCGCCCTGCAGCTGCGCGGTGCCGAGGTTGGCCAGCGGGATGGCCGTCGCCAGGCTCCCCTCGCCGTGCAGGCGGCGCATCATGTCCACGATCTGCGTGGCGATGGCCGCGGCTTCCCCGTAGCGGCCCTCTTCCATCAGGCGCAGGAAGGTCTGCTGGGCGGCATCGCGCGTGCTGGCCGGATCCGTGGTGCCCGGGCCTGGTGCCGGGACTGCCGGTGCGACCGGTGGTTCGGCCCCCGCAGCGATGGCCACGACCGGCACGGCATCCAGCAGCAGGCCGATGGCCAGGGCGCAGGCCAGCAGGGCCTGCCGGCCAACCCTTGCATCCGCGGCGCTGACGTCGGGGCACATCACAGGCTGATAATCTAACATCGGCTGGTCGCCAACCGGGCCGGGTCCCGGCCTGCAGGAGAAGCCCATGTCCTTGCCACCCCGGCACTTCGTCACGGGCCACCCGCTGCACCCGCCATTCCCCGCCGGCATGCAGCAGGCGCTGTTCGGCCTGGGCTGCTTCTGGGGCGCCGAGCGCCGGTTCTGGGAGCAGCCCGGGGTGTTCACCACGGCGGCCGGTTACGCGGGCGGCCACACCGCCAGCCCGACCTACGCGGACGTGTGCAGTGGCCTCACCGGGCACAACGAAGTCGTGCTCGTGGTCTTTGATCCGGCGCAGATCAGCTACGCGACGCTGCTGCGCGTGTTCTGGGAGTCCCACGACCCGACCCAGGGCATGCGCCAGGGCAACGACATCGGCACCCAGTACCGCT
>JADYZO010000074.1 GCA_020853135.1 Gammaproteobacteria bacterium | reverse complement strand
GGCGGTTGTACAGGCCGGTCAGGCCGTCGCGATCGGCGAGGTCATTCAGCCGGCGCGACTCCAGGAAGGAATCACGCGAGACGTCCTCGAACTTGAAGCAGGCCAGCGCGCCGATGCCATTGGCCCCCACCAGCAACACCACCTCGAACGCCGTCTCCTGGCTGCCAAAGCCCCAGTGGACCAGGCCCCAGATGTAGGCCGCCGAGATGGCGCAGGACACCAGCGCGGCGTGCCAGAAGCGCAGGCCGAGGATGAGCCAGACCGTGAATATCCACGCCACCTCGGCGCCGAAATAATACGGCGTGCCGTGCAGCCCCGCCCGCAACGCCAGCGAGGTGACGATCAGGCCGATGCACAGTGCGCTCGCGGCCTGCAGGTGCTGGTAGATCTGGTAGCGCCCGGGCTGGTAGGAGGCAATCAGCGTGGCCATCAGCAGCGGCATCGTCACCGCCAGCTCGAACGTGGCGGTCACGGCCGAGACACCCTGCTCGGCCAGGCCGAGGCCCGTGATAACGATCACGCCGAAGGCGGCCAGGACGAGCAGCACACGCACCTTGGCGTGATTGATGCCGGCGAAATGCTGGCGGAACTGCTCCTCGACGAATGGCGAGAAGCGCAGGCGCGCGAAGCCCCGGCGCCGCTGTTCACCGACCAGCGTGCTCCAATGTCGATCCTGCACGGTTGCCTGCACCCGACCCTCGTGGCGTCCCGCCAACGCAGCAAACCGGAGGAAAATTAGCCGGGGACGCGGGTCCGGGCTGCGTCCGCGGTCACACTTCCACATAAGGCGGGCGGCTGGCCCGCACCGGGATGGCCCAGCGGACCCGGCCGCGCTCGGCTATGCTGCCTGCCACCCTGATCGCCTGCCGCACCCATGTCCCTGCCGACACCCGCCTCCCCTGACTGGCCGGACCGCCTCGCCAGCCTTGCCGGGGTCATCACCAGCCTCGCGCTGGGCTGCATCGCCCTCAGCCTGCGCCTGCCGCCCCCGGCCGCCCCCGCCGCCACGAATCCCGCGCTGCCAGCCGGCTCCGCGCTGGTGTCCTGCGGGGTGGAACCCGCTGGCTACTGGCGCGGGCGCATCAGCGGCTCTGCCACCCTCAGCCTCGACTGGACCGGCAACGGCCTGGCGTGTGCCGGCAATGCGCGGCCGGATGGCCGCGGCCTGCGGCTGTTCTTCGCGGGACACCCGCCCGGGAGCGACCAGCGCCTGGTCATCGTGCTGGGCATCGCCGCCCCGGTGGGCGAGCTCGCCGGGCACGAGTGGCCGGCCAGCCTCACCGTCATCGACGAGGCGAGCAGCTCCTTCTTTCATGGCACGGCGGGCCGCTGCTTCACGCAGGTCACCGGGGTCACCCCGCTCGGCACGGCCGGCCGCTCGTTCCGCGTGGCCGGCGAGCTGTACTGTGCAGGCGCCCTCGGCGCGGTCAACGGTGAGCAGGCCATCACGCTCGGTGACAGCCGTTACGCAGGCCGCGTGGACCTCGAGGGCCCATGAGGCACCGGCCCGCTGCCCTGCTGCTGATGCTGGCGACGCTGCTGGCGGGCAGTGCGGCCACGGCCGCCGACACCGCCAGGCTGCTCGCGGGCTTCACCCGGGCCCGCGCCATGATCGAGACCCCCGTCGCCTGCCACCTGCTCGACATCTGGGTGGCCGAGACCCCGGAGCAGCGCGCCCAGGGCCTGATGTTCGTCCATGACCTCGGCGAGTACGAGGGCATGCTCTTCCCGCGGCGCGAGCCGGCCGTGCTCCACATGTGGATGAAGAACACCTACATCCCGCTGGACATGCTGTTCATCGGCAGGGACGGGCGCATTGCCGGCATCACCGCGCAGACGACACCGCTGTCGGAGACGACCCTCAGCTCGCCCGGCCCGGTGCTGGGCGTGCTCGAGCTCAACGGCGGCTTCGCCGCCCGCCACGGCGTCCGCCCCGGCGACCGCTTCGCGATTTATTAGGCCCCGGCGCCCAGCAGGGCCAGCAGCCGTGCCTGCAGCGCGGCGGCATCCATCCTGTGCGGTATCCCCGGGCGCCGGCGCGGCGCCCACACCGCATCCGGGAAATGCGCGTCATCGGCAAACCGCGGGATCACGTGCCAGTGCAGGTGGGGCACCTGGTTGCCGAGCGAGGCGAGGTTGACCTTCAGCGGCGCGAGCAGCTCGCGCAGCGCGGCCTCCACGGCCAGCACCACGGCCAGCAGATGGCTGCGATCGGCCGGGTCGAGGTCGGTCATCTCGCGGACGTGGGCCTGCCAGATCACGCGGCAGAAGCCGGGATAGTCGACATCACCGGCCAGCACGACCCGGCAGCGCGCATCCTGCCAGAGCACCGGCTCCGGCCCGGCCCGGCACAGGGGGCAGCCATCCCCTGCAGGATCCAGCATCGCCCCGGCTGCCGGCATGTCCCCGCAGAGCCCGGCCTGGCGCCGCTCAGGACAGCCGCGGGATGACGTGCTCGCCGATCAGGCGGATGGCCTCGGCGGGATCGTCGTGCAGGCGGAAGTTCAGCTCGTCCACGCCGGCATCGCGGAAGGCGGTGAGTTCGGCCATCCGCGGCCCGATCTCCTCCGGGGTCCCGGTGAAGGTGAAGTTGGCGATGCAGGTGTCGATGATCTGCGCCGGGATGCCGTTGATGACCCCGCTGCGGTCACGATAGGCCTTGAACAGCCCGCCCTTGTTCTTCTCGATGATGTCGATCTCTGCCGATGGCAGGAAGCTCTCGAGGTACCAGCGCTCCATCAGCCCGCGCAGCAGCAGCTCGCGCCGGGCCTCGCGCATGGCCACCTCGCGATCCGTCTTCACGTGCCAGGCCCAGATGTTGCTGATGCGGTAACCCGCGCGCGGCTTGCCCTTGTCGGCGAGCGCATCCACGGTGCGCTGTGTCGTCGTGCCGATGAGCTGGCGGGTCATGTCGCTGTACATCACGCCATCGGCGGCCGGCACCGTGGCATGCAGCATCTGCGGCTGGTTGGCGCCCGCGTACACCAGCGGCGGGCTGCCGCTGCCGAAGGTGGGCTTGTAGCCGTACACCTTGTACATCTCGCCCTGGTAGGTGAGGCCCTTGCCGGCCACGCCCCCGCGGACCAGCTCGATCGCCTCGCGCACGCAGCGCACGCGTTTGGTGACCTGCAGCCCCAGCCGCGCCGGCCACTCGCCACCGCCGCCGATCACCAGCGCCGCGCGCCCGCCGCTGTACTCCTGCAGGGTCAGCAGCGCGTTGGCCAGCTTCACCGGGTGCATCTCCCAGGGGCTGATGACGCACACGCCGAGCCCGACCTTCTTCGTCGCCAGCGCCGCGGGCACCAGCGACATGAACGGATCGCGCCAGGACACGTAATTCTGCAGCCACATCCGGCTGATGCCATGGCGCTCGCAGAGCCTGGCGAGCTCCACCAGCTGGTCGGGGGTCTGGTCGGGTTCGAGCAGGACGTCTACGCGCATGGACAGGGCTCCGGGTTGAAGGTGCATCCCGCAGTCTAAGGAGGCCCGCAGTGCCAGCCTTGACCTGGGACAGGTCGGTCACAGTGTACCCAACTCATGACACGCATCGGCCTGTTCATGAAACCCGGTCGGCCGGGTCCGTGCCGGCCTACTCGTGCTTCAGCGCATGGATCGGATCGAGGCGCGCCGCACGCAGGGCCGGCCAGCTGGCGAACACCAGGTTGAGCACCAGTGCCATGCCGAGCGCAAGCACGGCGTTGCCGGTCTCGAAGATGAAGGGCAGCGCGGCCTGGTGCGCGGTGATGCGCGAGGCGATCCAGCCAAGCCCGAGGCCGAGTCCGGCACCAATGGTGGCGAGCACCATGGCCTCGAAGGCGAACTGGAAGAACACATCGGGTGCCGTGGCGCCGAGCGCGCGGCGGGTGCCGATCTCGGTGGTGCGGTCGCGCACCGCGATCCAGGCGATGGCGAGCACGCCAAGGCCCGCGACCACCAGCCCGGAAAGCCCGATCCAGCGCACCAGGAAGCCCAGGCGGTTGGCCGCCGCGAGCTGCGTCCGGATGAGCTCGGCCTGGTTGCCCACCTTGAAATCGTCCGGGCGGAACTCCGGGATGCGGTGGCGCACGCGCAGCAGCTCGGCGATCTCCGCCGAGTCCCGCGCCATGTCCCCCACCTCCCCGAGCTCGAGCAGGATGGAGCTGTAGTGGTCGACGTTGAGCAGCCGGCGCATTGCCGTGGTCAGCGGCACCAGGACCTGCTGGTCCTCGTTGGTGGCGTCGATGCCCTGGCCGCGCTCGGCCAGCACGCCGGCCACCTCGAAGGGCACGCGGTTGATGAACAGCCGCTGCCCCACCGGCGACTCCCCGCCGTAGAGGTCGCGCGCCACGCCATGCCCCAGCAGCGCCACCCGCGCCGAGCGCTTCAGATCCTCATCGTGGAAGTACCCGCCCGCCTCCAGCGGCCAGGACTTGATGCGGAAGAAGTCCGGCTCCACGCCCAGCACCGGTGACACCTTGGAGCTGAACCCCGCCTTCAGGCGCAGGCTCGCGGCGATCACCGCGGAGGAGCGCAGCACCGCAGCGACCTCGCGTCGCAGCGCCTGGTAGTCACCCTCCTGCAGCGTGGTGACGATCCGCCCGGTGCGCGCCCGGCCCGCCACTGCACGGCTCTGCTCGGCGTTGATCACGATGACGTTGGTACCCAGCCGGCGGATCTTCTCGAGCACCTGGGCCCGGCCGCCGGAGGCGTAGTTGACCGAGGTGACCGCGCCGGCCACACCGAGTGCGGCGCAGAGGATCACCAGCGTGGAACGCAGGCGGAAGCGCCAGATCTGGCGCAGGCCACCGGCGGCGAGGTGGCGCCAGGTGACCCAGGAAACCTCGACAGCCACGGCCCGGCGCCGGCGCGGTTCAGGAACGCAGCGCCTGGATCGGGTCCACGTTGGCCGCCCGCCAGGCCGGCTGCAGCCCGAACACCAGCCCCACCGCGATGGACATCAACGCCGCCCCGCCGATGGCGCTCCACAGGATGGCCGGCGGCAGTTTCGTCAGCGAGGCGGCGACGAGCGTCCCGCCCACGCCGACCAGGATGCCGACGAGCCCGCCGAGGAACGACACCACGGCCGCCTCGGTGAGGAACTGCGCGAGGATGTCGCGCCGGCTGGCGCCCACCGCACGGCGCACGCCGATCTCCCGGCGCCGCTCGGAGACCGCGATGAGCATGAGGCTCATGATCACCACCCCGCCGATCAGGGTGGCGATGGCGGCCACACCCAGCATCACCTTCGACAGCGTCGAGCCGACATCGGTGACGCGGGCCACCTGCGCCTTCGGGCTCGTGACGGTGAAATCGTCCTCGCCCGGAGGCACGATGCCGTGGCGCTCGCGCAGCAGCGCGGTGATGTCGGCGATGGCCCGGTCCGCCTGCGCGGGATCGCGCAGCTGCGCCAGCATGCCGGTGTAGTAGTCGCGGTTGAAGAGCCGCCGCGAGGCGGTCGCCACGGGGATGGCCAGCGTGTAGTCCATGCTGGCCCCGCCCGGCCCCATGCCACGGGGCGCCATGACGCCCTTCACCTGGAAGGGCACGTCGGCGATGCGGATCTGCTTGCCGATGGGATCCTCGGCGGGGAACAGCGCCTTGCGCAGGTCCTCGCCGATCACCACCACGCGGGCCATGGTGTCGTTGTCCTCGGCGGTGATGCCCTCGCCGAGTGCGACCTCCTCGCCACGCACCTCGGCCCAGTTGGGCGAGACGCCCATGATGGACGGGCTGACGGTCTTGTCGCCGTACTTGACGTCCACGTCGAAGGCGAACTGGGTGACCGCCACCTGCTTCACCAGCGCCACCTCCTTCGCGATGGCCTCGACGTCACCCTGCTTGAGCACCGGTGGTGCACTGGTCAGCGAGGGCATGCCGCGGGTGCTGGCCCCGCCCGGATTGACGATCACCACGTCGAAGGTGCCGAGCATGCGCTTGAAGCGGCGCAGGGTCTCCTGCTTGGTGGCCTCGCCGACCGAGGCCAGCGCGGTGAGCGAGGCGACGCCGATCATGACGCCGAGCATCATCAGGAAACTGCGCAGGCGGTTGCGCGACAGCGTGCGCAGTGCCATGGCAATGGTGCGGCCGATGTTCATGCGGAATCTCCTCAGGCCTGCCGGCGTGCCGCCCCGCTGCCGGCATGGCCCGGCTGCGGACGATCGGCTGCCACCAGCCCGTCGCGGATCATGATTTCACGCTCCGCGTAGGCGGCCACACCCTCGTCGTGGGTGACGAGCACGATGGTGCGGCCCTCGCGGTGCAGATCGGTGAGGAGCTGCATCACCGACTCGCCGGCCGCCGAATCCAGGTTGCCCGTGGGCTCGTCGGCCAGCAGCAGCGGCGGGTCGTTCATCAGCGCCCGGGCGATGGCCACGCGCTGCTGTTCGCCGCCGGAGAGTTCGGTGACGTAGTGCTCGGCGCGGTCGCCAAGGCCGACCTGCCCGAGGATGGCGAGCGCCCGCCCGCGATCCACCGCACCCCCGGTGTACAGGGCCGGGATCTCGACGTTCTCCGCCGCCGTGGTCCGCGGCAGCAGGTTGAAGGACTGGAACACGAAACCGATCTTGCGGTTGCGGGTGTGCGAACGGCGCTCGTCGCTGTAGTGGGACACGTCCTCGCCATCCAGCCGGTAGCTGCCCGAGGTGGGCGTGTCGAGGCAGCCGAGGATGTTGAGCAGCGAGGACTTGCCCGAGCCCGACGCCCCGCGGATGGTGACGAACTCCCCCCTGCCGATGGTGAAGGAGATGTCCTTCAGCGCCGGCACCGGCGTGCCGTCGCCGCGGGTGTAGGTCTTTACCAGGTGGCTGACTTCGATCATGGGTTTCCTGCCTGGCCGGCGGCGCCGGCTTGCGGTTGCGGACTGACGAGCACCTTGTCCGCCGGGCCGATGCCCTGCCTGATCTCGGTGAAGCTGGCATCCCGGGTGCCGACGGTGACCGCCCGGCGCGCGAGCCCGCCATCCTTCTCCACCCAGACGTAGCGGTCCGCGCCCTCGCGCCGGACGGCGGCGCTCGGCACCACCAGCGCCTCGCGCTCGGCGGTGCGGATGGAGACGTTGGCGGTCATGTCGGGCTTGAGCAACTCCGCGGGCGACTCGATGCGGATCATCACCTCGAAGTTCACCACCCCGGAGAGGATGCTGCCCCGGGGCGCGATGCGCGAGACGCGGCCGGTGAATTCCTCGCTCGGATAGCTCTCCACGGTGAACACCACCGGGTTGCCGATGGCAACGTTGCCGATGTCGGTCTCGTCCACCATGGCGACGAGTTCCAGCGCACCGTCCTCGATCACCGTGGCGAAGGTCGGCGTGTTGAAGGATGCCGCGACCGTCTCGCCTTCCTGGGTGGCGACGGCGGCCACGGTGCCGGTGATGGGCGAGCGGATCACGGCGTAGGACAGGTCCGTCTGCACGACCTGCATGTCCCGGCGCGCCTTGACCAGCTTCGCGCGGGCCTGGTCGAGCGCGATCTGCGCGTCCTCCACCTGGCTCTCCGCCACCAGCTTCCGCTCGCCGAGGCGCTGCGCCCGGGACAGCTCCACGCCGGCGCGGCGCACGTCCTGTTCGTCGACGGCGATCTGGGCCTGCGCCTGGGCGAGGCGCGCCTTGAGGCCGCTGGAGTCGATCACGGCGATGACGTCGCCCTTCCTGATCTTCGACCCCACCTCGACATTGAGCTTCTCGACGATGCCGGAGAGCTGCGCGCCGACCCGCACCTCTCCGCCCACCCGCACGCGCAGGATGCCGGTGGCGAGCACGCTGGCCGCCATGGTGCGCCGCTCGGGTGCGGCGAACACGCGCTCGCCGGCATCACCGGTGCTGCCGGTGCGGCTGAAGGCATACCAGGCGCCCCCGGCCAGGCCGAGGGCGAGGACGACGCCCGCAATGACTGCGCCTGTCTTCACTGGACCTGCCTTGCCCCGCGTGGCGGGTTACTTCTTCTCGTACACCAGTTCCATGGGATCCTTGCCGGCGCGCTCGGTGCGCACCGTCATGGTCCTGCCGTCCGCGGAGAGCGTGCGGATTTCGGTCTTCACCGTCTTGGTGCCGGCCACGGCGCCCTCGGCCGTCCAGGTCACCACCAGCCTGTTGCCGTCCCACTTCGCCAGTGTCTCGGCCTTGTCGCCCATCGGCCCCTCGTTGGGGATGCTGGTCTTTCCCGTCAGGTCGTAGTTCACCTGCCGGTGGCTCGTCTTCATCATGAAGGTGGTGCTGAAATCGAGCGTGAGCTTCTCGGGCGTCTGCTTCGCCGCGACCGTCTCGGAGACGGCCTTGACCATGCCGAGGTTCAGGCCCTTGTCGGTGTTGAGCGTCCAGTTGCCGCTGAAGTCGGGCGGGCTGGCGGCGAGGCTCGTCCCCGTCACGAACAGCAGGGTGGCAAGCGAAAGCAGGGAGGCGGACTTGCGGATCATCTGGGGTTCTCCTCGGGCGTGGGCTGGAGACCCGTGCGGGCTGCGGGGCTTCTGCGGCCCCCGCCGCACGGGTCGGCATGGACTATAGCCAGCGCCCGCCTGATGGTCTAGCGCGCCTGACCGCGCCCCTGCGGGTCACTCGCCGAGGCCGCCTTGCATCGTACCTCGTAGCGCAGGTCACGGTGGGCCGGGTTGTCCTCCAGATCGCCGAAGCCACGCCGCTGCAGCACCTCGTGGCCGTCGGGACACATCTGCCGGAGCTTCAGCCACTCGTCCAGCCAGCGCAGCCTCTGCGCCTCGGCGGCGGCGCTGTCCCCGGGGAATTCACTGGTGACGGTGGCATCGAAATAGAACAGGTCGGACCGCTCGCGCGGCAGCGTGAGGTCGGTCAGGCGATGGCGGTTGTAGTCATCCGGCGTGTCGAAGGCCATGCAGCCGGCCAGCGTGGCTGCCAGCAGGGCGGTGGCGGAAGCGAGGCGGGTGTGCATGGTGACGGCATCCTCCAGGGACATCAGGGCAGTCGCGCCGCAAAGCGCAGGCGCACGTAGTCGACGGTCCAGGTGCCATCCGGGCCCTGCAGCATCGGCTGCAGGGCTGCCGTGGCGGCATCGAAGAAGCCGCCGACGGCAACCGGCGCCAGGCCCTCGGCGAACGCGCCGGCGAACGTGGCGAGCCAGTCCCGGACCGAACCCGGCAGCGGTGTCGGGCGCGGGATCAGCTCCATGACCGGGACCTGGAAGCCCTGCGCCTGCAGCATCGCGGTGTACTCCTCCGGGCCCGGGTTGAACCACGGCATGACAGCGGGCAGCCCGCGGCGCGCGCGTTCGGCGTTCAGTGCGGCGGTGATCGCCGCGATGTTCCCCGCCCCGCCGAACTCGCCGACGAAGCGCCCGCCCGGGCGCAGCGCCCGGCGCACCCCGGCCAGGACCGCCTCGCCATCCAGCATCCAGTGCAGGGCGGCGTTGCTGAAGACCGCATCGAATTCGGCATCGAAGGCCAGCGCCTCGCCGTCCATGACGCGCGCATCGAGTCCCAGCTGGCGGGCCGCGGCCACCATCTGCGGGCTCGCATCGACGCCCACCACCTCGCAACCGAGCGCGGCCAGCCGCGCGGTGAGCGGCCCGTCGCCGCAGCCGAGGTCCAGGATGCGCTCCCCCGCCCGCGGCACCAGCAGATCCACCACCGGCCCGCCGAGCTCGGTGACGAATCGGGCATTCTCGGCATACTGCCGCGGATTCCAGTGCTGGTGCGCAAGATCCATGGGAAAAGGTGCCTGACTTATTTTCCTCGCATGATGGTAACGGAAAAGGTGTCTGACTTATTTTCCCGGGATGACGGTAGCGCCGGACCCCGCTCCGCTGTAGGCTCCCCACGCATGCGGCTGGAAAGCTTCCAGGCGATCGCGTTCGCAAAGGTGTCTGACTTATTTCCCGGCTGATCGCCCTCAACAAGCCCTTCGGCGTACTCTGCAAGTTCCGGCGCGAACCCGGACGACGCACGCTCGCCGACTTCATCGACATCCCGGGCATCCATCCCGCCGGGCGGCTCGACATGGACAGCGAGGGCCTGGTGCTGCTCACCGACGACGGCGCCCTGCAGGCGCGCATCAGCAGCCCGCGGTACAAGCTCGCCAAGGTCTACTGGGCGCAGGTGGAAGGCGCGATCACCGAGGCCGCGCTGCAGGCACTGCGCGCGGGGGTCGACCTCGGCGACTTCCATACCCGGCCCGCCGCCGCACGCCAGATCGAGGAGCCGCCCGGCCTGTGGCCGCGCGATCCGCCGATCCGCCACCGGGCAAGCATCCCCACGAGCTGGATCGAGCTGACCCTGCGCGAGGGCAAAAACCGCCAGGTGCGACGCATGACCGCGCGCACCGGGTTCCCCACGCTGCGGCTGGTACGGGCCGCCATCGGGCGGGTCAGCCTCGAGGGCCTGCTGCCCGGCCAGTGGCGGGAGGTCGACCCGGCGGTCATCCGGCGCTGAACGGGAAAAGGTGTCTGACTTATTTTCGCCTGCCTCTGCCCGACCGCAAAGCCGGCATGGGCAGGACGCAGGGGCGCTCGACACCAGTCAGCGGCGCAGTTCCCCGGCCTTCCCGATCCGGTCCTCTGTCCGTGGATGGCTGGCCAGGAATCCCGGCTGCCAGCCCTCGGTGTTCACTGCCGCCTCCAGGTTCCTCAGCATGTCCGCCCAGGCTTCCCGCGGTATCTGGTGCCGGTCCATCCATGCCAACGCATAGTCATCGGCCTCGGCCTCGAACTCCCGCGAGTGCCGCGCGGTCACCGCCATCACCGGCAACCCGGCCACCGCCGAGCTGAGGGAACTGGCATCACCCAGCAAGACCAGCGAAAACAGCGCCGTGCCGGACTGCTGCAGGATCATGCGCAGCGAATGCCGGTACACGACATGACCCACCTCATGGGCCATGACTGCCCGCAGCTGATCATCGTTGTCAGCCGCCTCCAGCAACTGGTCCGTAACGACCACAATGCCCGATGGCAGTGCCAGCGCATTGGCACCCAACTCGTGCGATGACCGCAGTTCCAGCCGGAAACTCCACTCGCCCGGCGCATCCGCGGCCACCCCGGCCAGCAGGGCCCGCAGCTCCGCCTTGCCCTCCGGGCTGACCGTCGTCGGCCGCAGCAGCATCTGGTCCAGCGCTGCCAGTGCCTGTTCGCCGAGCACCCGATCCAGTTCCGGCGGAATCGTCGCGGCCGCTGTCCTCGCCAGCGTGGGGATGCCCACAAGGACCGCGAACGCGAGGATCGCCGCCACCGCCACCACAGCCGTCAGCGCCCAACCCCAGTGTTGTTCCAGACGGTGCACCCAGTCTGCCGGATCCCGGTATCGGGCCGCTGCCAGCAGGCTGTCGAGGGCGGCATGATCGGTCACCTCGCAGAGGCCGCCGTCAGGCAGGCGCAATTCCCGCGGGACACTGCCCAGGCGGGTCGATACACGGATGTCCGCCAACCGGTAACTGCGCACCCCGACCGGCCCGGTCAGGCACACCGTGCCATCCGGCGCCAGTGCGAGCTCGACAGGGATGGCCGCCGCGCTCCGCCCATCAAAGTAACGGGCGGCGACGCGCATCAGAAGCCGAGATCCACGTCGAAAAAGTCGCCGATCTCCCCGCCCAACGCCGAGCCGGCATCACCCTGGCCCGCGAAGAAGCTGTCGAGGGAGCCATGGGCCAGCACAGTCAGGGTAGAGGCACGGTAACGCGCCAGGCGCACCCGGGCCCAGGGCACGAACATGCCCAGCGTGAGCACGATGGCCACGAGGTTACCGAGGTACAACCGGTACAGCGGCCATACCCGCAGTGCGCTGCGCAGTTGCACGTGACCGATGCAGGTCCCGTTGTAGACGGCGTTCATGACCATTGCCTGGGCCCAGGCACTGACGAACAGCATGGCCGGCAACACGACGACATACGCCGCGACAACCATGCGCATCACGACAACCGGATCCGGCTCAGCCGCTGATGACCCCGCCCCGGTCGCCACGATTGCGACCATCACGAGCACCACCACGGTGACCGCGAGCAGCGCGACCAGCGAAATCTTCGTGTACATGCGATAGAACTGCCCCGTGTGGAATCCGGCCTCGAAGCGCGAGGCGCCGAACCGGCTGTTGCCAACCAGTATCGTGTAGCGACGCGCCATCCACCACGGCAGGGCGATACCCAGCGTCACCGCGACCAGCAACCCCCCACCATAGTAGAGCCACGCCATCTGCCGGTAACAACGATCGAACCCGAAGCGGAGATTGCGATAGGACGTGTTGGCAAGCTGAAAGGCACGCGAGCGGACCACGATCCACGGCAGGAGCGTCAGGAAGACCAGGGCCGCCGCGACGGACAGCAGCGGCGAAACCCTCTCGCCAAATGCATAGGCGAGGAACAGCGCCGCAGCAATGAGACGTCCCTTGAGAATACTGACCGGGCTGGCGTGATAGCCGAAGGCGCTGCCGTCAAGCCAGGTGCTGCCATGGAAGTACCGCAGGCGGCGCACCTTGGCCCAGGCCGAGTAGATGCCGAGCGTGACCATCGACAGCAGAAGGTTGACGATCCAGATGCGGAAGTACTCCGCCCCGCTGCCCCGGAACTCCAGCGGCAGTTCCCGGATGCGCGGCTCGGGCACCACGATTACCGGAGCTCCGCCCGGCGCCATGTCCCCCGATTCACCCATACCCCTTCCTCTCCCGGACTGGGCTGGCCCACCAGCAGAACACTATCAGAAAGGGTTGCCTGACCCGAGGAAAAGGTGCCTGACTTATTTTCCCGCTTCCAGGGTCCTGGCAGCGGGAAAATAAGTCAGGCACCTTTTCCCGGCACCCTTCACCCCACCCAGTTCACGAACAGCGTGATGATCAGCGCGTTGGCGAAGTCGATGAAGAACGCACCGACCAGCGGCACCACGAGGAAGGCCCGCGGTGATGGCCCGAAGCGGCCGACCAGCGCCTGCATGTTGGCGACGGCGTTCGCGGTGGTGCCCATTGCAAAGCCGATGAAGCCGCTGGCCATGACGGCCGAGTCGTAGTCGCGGCCCATGAGGCGGAAGGCACCGAGCCAGGCGAGCACCACCACGAGAAGGAGCTGCCCGAGCAGGATGGCGAACAGGGGCAGCGTCTGGCTGGCCAGCTCCCAGATCCGCAGGTCCATCAGCGCCACCACCAGGAAAATGTTCAGCGCGATGCCGCCGAGGAACTCCATCGCGTTCTCGTCGATGCCGAACCAGCCCCTGGCCTCGTCGAGGTTGCGCAGCAGCGAAGCCGTGATCATCGCGCCGATGTAGGCCGGCAGCGTCAGCCCCGTCTGCTGGATCCAGTGGCTCAGCACGCTGCCGGCACCCATGGCCAGCGCCAGCACCGCGAGATTGCGGATGACCAGCGAGTCCTCGCGCTCGATGTCCACCGTGAGCTCGCGCGTCGGGTACTCGGCGGGAAAATCGAGCTCCTTGTGCAGCTCACGCCGCGAGCGGGAGCGGGCATGCAGACCGTGGCGGCGGATCAGCGCAGTCCCCAGCGGATTGCCGGCGATCCCGCCGCAGACGATGCCGAAGACTGCCGAGGTGATGGCGATCACCGCTGCGCCGTTCAGCCCCGCCGCCTCGAACAACGGCGCGAAGGCCAGCCCCGTGGCCGGCCCTCCCACCAGGGTCACAGAACCCGCCATGATGCCGAGCAGCGGTGACTGGCCGAAGGCGGCAGCCAGGCCCATGCCCAGGCCGTTCTGCGCCAGGCAGGCCACGATGGCAAAGGCGAGGAACAGCGCCACCGCACGGCCACCGCGGCGCAACAGCGCGAGGCTGGCGCCCATGCCGATGGTGGTGAAGAAAGCGACGTTGAGCACCGGCTGGGCCGAGGTGTCGAGCGCGAGGTTGAACACGCGGTCACGGCAGACGAACACCACGGCGGCAAATGCCAGCCCGCCCACCACCGCCGAGGGAATGTTCAGGCGGTCGAGCAGGCTGATCCGCTGGCGCAGCTTCACGCCGAGGTAGTACACCACGGCCGCCAGCGTCAGTGTCTGCAGCAGGTCCAGGCG
This sequence comes from Gammaproteobacteria bacterium, assembly GCA_020853135.1. Taxonomy (GTDB): domain Bacteria; phylum Pseudomonadota; class Gammaproteobacteria; order Steroidobacterales; genus QUBU01. The sequence goes on along the minus strand of JADYZO010000074.1, from coordinate 3,363 downwards.
CAGCTCCAGCATGCCGCAGACTGTACACGGGTTGCTGCAGCTGCGGTCCGGTGCGGCGCGATGCCACGGGTGTCGTCACCCGCGGATCTGAGTATGATCGTCCGGTTCGACCGTCCCCGGGGGGGCACGGCCACGCTTCGAGGGGAGGACTCCAATCATGACCAGAGAAGAAGCCCGGGCGCCTGCGCGTCCGATCGCAGCATTCCAGCCAGCCGCCAGCCGGATCCTGTGGCTCGGTACGGCCGCGCTGCTCCTGCCGCTGCCCGCACCCGCCGCGGACCAGGGGCCCGGCATGGCGGAAATCGTCGTCACGACCCGCAAGATGGAGGAACGCCTGTCGGAGGTACCGCTGGCGATCACGGCCTTCAGCGAGAAGTCGATCGAGTCGGCCGGCATCACCGACCTCAGGGACATCGCCAACCTGACGCCCGGGCTGCAGTTCTACAACGCACTCGGCGAGGCGCTGCCCACGCCCATCATCCGCGGCGTCGCGCCCACCGACATCAAGGCACGGGAGAACAATGCCGCCATCTTCATCGACGGCATCTACATCTCCGGCCGCGAAGGGCTGAACTTCAGCCAGCTCGACCTCGAGCGCATCGAGGTCGTCAAGGGTCCGCAGAGCGCGCTCTACGGCCGCAACGCCTTCAGCGGCGCCATCAATTTCGTCACCAAGCGGCCCAGCGACAGCTTCGAGGCCAAGAGTGCCCTGACCGCCGGCAACCGCGGCAAGCTCGCCGCCAGCGGCTCGGTCAGCGGCCCGATCATCGACGGCACGCTCAAGGGCCGCATCGGCGTGGGCTACGACGCCTGGGACGGCTCCTACGACGACCCGCTGTATCACCAGGACGTCGGCGGCTACACCTACCGCACCGTGCAGGGCAGCCTGCTCTGGACGCCCACGGAAAACCTGGACATCCTCGCCCAGGCCTACTACTCCAACGACGACATCGCCGCGGCCGCCGTCACCTCCGCGCAGGCCAACTGCGAGGATGCCGCCATCAACAACCCCAAGCTCAAGAACGCCGCCGGGGTGCCCTACGGCAGCCCGATCATGAGCAACAACTGCGGCAAGATCCCCTCGATGTCGGGCAACGACATCCCGCTGACCCGGGGCGCCACGGGTGAGGAGCGCGAGGTCTTCCGCAGCAGCCTGAACATCGACTGGGACCTCGGCATCGGCACGCTGACCGCCCTGACCGGCTACATCGACACGCAGCAGGACGGCAACATCGAGTTCGGCCGCCTCGGCGACAGTGTGCCCTTCGTCTATTGCGTCGGCGTCTGGCAGTCACCGAGTTGCAGCAACGGCGGGGTGGCGACCCCGCTCAAGCGCTTCTTCAGCGGGGTACTCGACCGCGAAGGGGGCAACGAGGACCGGGAATTCACCCAGGAGCTGCGCTTCAGCAGCCCCGCGAACGAGGCCTTCCGCTGGTCGGCCGGCGTCTACTATTACAACGTGCGTGATGAAGAGAAGGCCCGCCAGCCCTTCCTCACCGGCCCGCTGCCCGCCGATCTCCAGCCGCCGACCATCTCCAATCCCCTGGATCCCGACTACGGCATCGGCAGCGGCGGCTTCTGTCCCTGCCAGGCGGGTGGCCCCGGCGGTTACCTGGCACCCTTCGGCAACACGCTGTTCCTCCCCGATCCCGGCTATGCCAACGACCAGGTGGAGGCCCTGACCAAGACCCGCTCCTGGGCGATCTTCACCTCGGTGGAGCAGGACTTCCTCGAACGCTGGAAGGTGCGCGGCGAGCTGCGCTACACCTGGGAAACGAAGAATTACCAGCTCTGGGCGGTCCCCGACCTGCGCTACGAAGACCACGGGCGATACGCGCCCCGCGAAAGCGACCCGACGCGGTCGCACGACAACTGGGACTGGCTCAGCGGGCGGCTCACGCTGGACTACAAGACCGACAATGGCTGGCTGATCTACAGCTCGCTGGCCAATGCCCGCAAGAGCGGCGGCTTCACGGGCGAGGACGCCAAGTTCATCGACCCGGTCACGCAGATCGCCGCCGCGCAGAAGGTGGCCATCGTCGAGCCCTACGACCCGGAGAAGAACTGGACCGTGGAGGTCGGCATCAAGGGACGGACGGCCGACCGCCGCCTGGGCCTCGACCTCTCGGCCTATCGCATCGACTGGTCCGACATCGTCCTGCCGCAGACGCTGACCGAGTACATCGACCCGACCGACGGCGTCCTCAAGGGCACCTCCGAGACGGTCACCCTGTCGCGCAATACCGGCGATGCTACCGTGTGGGGCTGGGAACTGCAGGCCGACCTGCTGATCGACGACCACTGGAACGCAGGCCTCGGCATCTCCTACACCGACTCGACCTGGAGCCATGCCAGGCAGGCCTCCTACCAGTTCTTCCCGAGCTTCTACACCACCGATCCCGGCTGCTCGCCCTCGGCGATCTACGCCCTGCCGACCACGCCGGTCAACGAACGCGCGCCCCGGGTCAACCAGTGCGCCGCCGCCTCCGGCGACATCTCCGGCAACCAGATGCTGCGCATCTCCCCCTGGACGGTGAACGCCAGCCTGCAATACCGCCACCAGCTCATGGGCAACTGGGATTTCTACGGCCGCACCGACGTCGCCTGGAAGGACAAGTGGTTCACGGGCAACGACAACCAGAGCTGGATCCCGCAGTCGACCTTCGTCAACCTCAAGCTGGGCGTGGAATCGGGCCGCTATACCGTCGAGGCCTTCGTGGACAACCTGTTCGACTACAGCAAGTCGATCGGCGCCTACCGCGACATCCACTGGAGCAACACCCAGGACATCTACGCGCGCAACAACCCGCCGACCAGCTCGCTGGGGGACTTCCCGCCGATGCGCATGACGATCAACCAGCCGCGCCTGCGGACCTGGGGCCTGACGGCCCGGGTGCGCTTCGGCGGCGCCGAGCGCTAGGAACCCGCCGCATCCGGGGCACGGGGGCGCTGCCCGGACGGGCGGCGCCCTTTTTCTTTGCGCGACGGTTGCCCGCGGGCGAAAATTCGGGCTTCATACCGCCGCCGGCCGCCGGCCGGGCGCCCACCCCGGGGCGCCTGCCCGCGCCCCGGAGGATCCCGCCATGCTCAACGTCTTCACGCTGGCCAACGGCCGCCTCGACCAGCAGGACATCCAGATCCCCGCACCGCCCGGCACGTCCAGGCCCGTGTGGGTCGACCTGGATGCGCCGACGCCCGAGGAGGAGGCCTGGGTCGCGCAGCACTTCGGCCTGCGCCTGCCGAAGGACGCCGGCGAGGACGACCTGGAGGAATCCGCGCGCTTCTACGAGGAGGACAACGGCGAGCTGCACATCCGCTCGGACTTCCTCCTCGACGACGACCGCACCGCGCGCAACGTGCGCG
>JADYZO010000073.1 GCA_020853135.1 Gammaproteobacteria bacterium | reverse complement strand
GCCGGGTCCCGCAGCCTGGGGCGGTTCGGCGAGGAAGCCGACGGCCGTGGCGAGCGGCTGCTCCTCGCGACCGGCCAGCGACACGCTGACATCGGCCCGGCGCAGCCGGTCATCCTCGGTGGGCGACACGGTGATCTGGTAGTGCCACCTCTGGTTGGCCATCGCGACATCGTCGGAGCGGCTGCCGGGCGCCGGAAAGCCGCCGGCCAGCCGCAACTCGGCGAGGCTGTTCATGGCCACCCAGTGCGCGAATGTCCGCTCGCGCAGGCGTGCCGCAGCAGTCGCCGACTGGTTCAGCTGGCCAAACACGGCAATGAGGCCAAAGGCAATGATGGCCAGGGCCACCAGCACCTCGACCAGCGTGAACCCCCGCGGCCGATGCCGGCGCTCAGTGCTCATCGGGCACCTGCTTCGTCGCGCCGTTGTCCGCCACGCGCAGGGTGATGCCGGGCTGGCCGATGCCGGGCCGCAGGTGCAACTCGAAGGGAGTGACATCGCCGCTGGACATGATGAACACCTGTGGCATCGCCTGTTCCCGGCTGCCTTCCCTGGCCGTCTTCCCCGCGGGGGAGGCGCTGCGGACCTTGCCGGTGGGGGCGGCGGGTGGCCGGGCCGCGAGGGCCACCGGCCGGCCGTCGATGTAGAGATCGACGACCGTGTCCGGCGGCAGGCTGCGGGTCGCCAGCGGCGGTTCGTCCTCGAGCGGTGCCCAGCGGCCGGCGCCGTAGTCGTAGGTGCTGAAGGCATAGCCGTGCGCATGGAAGCTCAGGCCATACTCCCGGCCCTGCAGCACGGCCTGTTCGCCCGCCAGTGCGAGGAGGTCCCCGATGCGCTGGATTTCCCGGGTCGTCCCCTGGTCACGGCTCGTGACGCCCACCGACAGCGTGGCGATGGCCGCGATGATCCCGATGATCACCACCACCACCATGATCTCGACCAGGGTGAAGCCGGCGCTGCGCGGGGGTGCGACGGGTTGCATGGGGTGGCGCCGTCCGTCACGGCAGCCGGCGGCTTGGCCGGCAAGGGCTATTTGCGGTCGTCCCAGTTGCCGATGTCCGCATCGACCCCCTCGCCGCCGGGTGCACCGTCGCGCCCGAGGCTGTAGAGGTCGAACTGGCCATGGGCGCCCGGCTGCACATAGACGTACGGGCGTCCCCAGGGATCCGTCGGGAGGCGCTTGATGTAGCCCCCGGGCGGGAAGGGGATGGTCGGGTCGCTGGGGGGCGTGACCAGCGCCTGCAGGCCTTCATCGGTGGTGGGGTAGCGGAAGCGCTCGAGGCGGTACATGTCGAGCGCACCCTCGATGACACGGATATCCTGCTTGACTGCGGCGACCTGCGCCTTGTCGATGTTGCCGATGATGTTGGGCGCGATGAGCGCGGCGAGGATGCCGAGGATCACCACGACGACCATGATCTCGATGAGCGTGAAACCGGCAGCCGCCCGCAGACGGGGCCCGCGCATGCAGTTGTTCATGAGCACCAACCCGTGTTACCGACGCGGCGGGGGCCGCAACGGCCGCCGCCAGCGCAGTGATGATACTGGTAGTCTAGCCCCGCCCGCGGACCTGCCGCACATTGCGCGAAGCACGGCTGAATTATAGCAACATGCCTTTAGCTGCTGATCGGGAAAGATTTTCCTTGCTGCCCATCGGCATGATCGTGGGGCTGTTCATGTTGCTCATGGCGGCCCTGCAGGCCCTGCCGGCCGGCTGGCAGCAGGCCATCCGTTACGACCGCGCGGCCATTGCGGCCGGCCAGTGGTGGCGCCTGCTGACGGGCCATTTCATCCACCTCGGCTGGACCCACCTGGCCCTGAACCTGGCCGGCCTCGGGCTGGGTACCTGGCTGTTTGGCGCCGATCGCAGCCCCGGCCAGTGGCTGGTGGCCACCCTGGTCGTGGCGGCCGGTTGCAGCCTGGGCCTTTACGGGTTCGCTCCCGCAGTGGGCTGGTGCGTGGGGCTGTCGGGCATCCTGCACGGCTTCATGATCATCGGATTCGGTGGCTGGGTGCTCGCGGGCGAGCGCTGGGCGGCGCTGCTGCTGGCAGCGGTCATCGCCAAGATGGCCTGGGAGCAGATGGGCGGGGAGATGCCCTGGGCCGCTTCGCTGGCCGGTGGCCAGGTCGTCACTGCAGCGCATGTCTGGGGTGCCGCGGGTGGCGGCTTGTACCTCGCCGGCGAGGCGCTCTGGTGCCGCTGGCGGCGGTCCGTATAATGCGCCGCGCAGCAGGAGGACCCGGACGGGTCGCCACAGGGGAAGCAGGGGTCGCATGTCGGGTTCATTCGATCTGACCGGCGAGGTCGCACTCGTGACCGGCGCCTCGCGCGGCATAGGCAGCGCGGTGTTGGCGGCGCTGGCCGTCGCGGGCGCACGCGTCATCGGCACCGCTACCACGCCCGCCGGCGCGGAGCAGATCAGTGCCCGGCTGGCTGCCGCCGGCCATGCCGGACGCGGCATCGTCCTCGATGTCTCCAGGCCGGCGGAGGTGCTGGCCGCGCAGAAGGACATCGAGAAGACCGAAGGCACGGTCACCATACTGGTCAACAATGCCGGCATCACCCGGGACAACCTGCTGATGCGGATGAAGGACGAGGAGTGGGATGCCGTCATCGCCACCAACCTCTCCGCGGCCTTCCATCTCAACCGGGCCTTCCTGCGCGGCATGCTCAAGGCGCGGCGCGGGCGCATCGTCAGCATCGCCTCGGTGGTGGGCGCCATGGGCAACGCCGGGCAGGCCAATTACGCGGCGGCCAAGGCCGGTCTGGTCGGCCTCAGCAAGTCGCTGGCGCGCGAGGTCGGCAGTCGCGGCGTGACAGTGAACGTCGTGGCCCCGGGGTTCATCGAGACCGACATGACCAGCGCGCTGGGCGAGGGCCAGCGTGGCGCCCTGGTGGCGCAGATCCCGCTCCAGCGGCTGGGAACGGTGGCTGACATCGCCGGCGCAGTCGTCTTCCTGGCCTCGCCGGCCGCAGCCTACATCACCGGCGAGACACTCCACGTCAATGGCGGCATGTACATGATCTGAGCCGAATTTGCGGTGCGCCGGCACGCCGGCCGCTGGCCTAGCCGGCGCTGGTTTTATTCCGTAAAATGGCGCCGCGCTGCGTTTCTCCGTGCCCGGGCGGCACAGGATTTCGTTCGTTTCACGAGGACAATTCGACAATGAGCAGTATTGCTGAGCAGGTTAAGAGCATTGTGGCCGAGCAACTCGGGGTGAAGGAAGAAGAGGTCACCAATGACGCTTCCTTCGTCGAGGACCTTGGCGCTGACTCGCTCGACACGGTGGAACTGGTGATGGCGCTCGAGGAGGAATTCGACACGGAAATCCCCGACGAGGAGGCCGAGAAGATCACCACCGTGCAGGAAGCCATCGACTACATCACGGCCAGGCAGAACAAGGCCTGAGCCGGCAGACGTACCGGAGCCCGGGCCTCACCGGGCTGTCCCCGATTTCCCCCTGATCGAGCAGCCGAGATGTCGAAGCGACGCGTAGTCGTCACGGGCATGGGCATCATTTCCCCCGTGGGCAATGACATTGCCACCGCGTGGCGCAACGTGGTGGAAGGCGTCAG
>JADYZO010000072.1 GCA_020853135.1 Gammaproteobacteria bacterium | reverse complement strand
GCATCGCCGAGGCGGAGGCGGCCTACCAGATGATGATGGCGGGGACCGAGCCCTACCTCGGCATCCTGCTCGAGTATCCCCCGCATCCCGCGGCGTCCGCGCCGGCACCTGCGCCGGTGGCTGTCCCCGCGGCGCCCGCGGACAGCCTGGCGCTCGCTCTCATCGGTGCGGGCAATCATGTGCGCGACATGCTGCTGCCGCACCTCAAGGGCCAGCCCGGCGTGGACCTGCGCTGGCTCTGCGGGGGCACGGGCATCTCCACCAACGCGCTGGCGGAGCGGCTTGGCATCCCCGGGCGCACCACGGATTTCACCGAGGTGCTGGCCGATCCGGCGGTGAATGCGGTGCTGATCGGCACGCGCCACGCCGATCACGCGCGCATGGTCATCGCCGCGCTGCAGGCGGGCAAGCACGTGTTCGTCGAGAAGCCGCTGTGCCTGACGGAGGCGGAGCTCGAGGCGATCCTCGCCGCCCGCCGCGCACCGGCGGCGCAGTCCCTGCGGCTCATGGTCGGCTTCAACCGCGCCTATTCCAGCCACGGCCAGCAGGCCCGCGCGTTCTTCGCCGGCCACCGCGAGCCGCTGGTGATGAGCTACCGGGTCAATGCGGGCGCCATCCCCGCCAGCCACTGGGTGCAGGACCCGGCCGTGGGCGGCGGGCGCATCATCGGCGAGGGCTGCCACTTCCTCGATTTCATGGTGGAGGTCTGCGGTGCGCTGCCGGTGCGGGTGCGCGCCGTGGCCATCAGCCGCCATTCCACAGGGATCACCTCCGACCAGTGCATCCTGACCTTCGGCTTCGCCGACGGCTCGGTGGGCACGCTGGTCTACGCCGCCGGGGGCGATGCCGGGCTCGCCAAGGAGCGCTTCGAGGCCTTCGGCGATGGCCGTGCGCTGGTGCTGGAGGACTTCCTGGTCACGGAGCTGTACCGGGGCGGCCGCCGGCAGCTGTTCAAGTCCGGCAAGCGCGACAAGGGCTTTGCCGCCGAGATGGCGCAGTTCCGCCGCGAGGTGGTGGAGGGCGGCGCTCCTTCGCAATCGCTGGAGCGGCTGGAGGCGGTCTCCAGGGCCTGCATCCTCGGTGCCCGCAGCCTGCAGACGGGGGATGAGTACGGGTGGGCGGGGTAGAATCCCGGAGCCCCGAAAACCACCACATCCGTGCGAATCCTCTTCCTCAGCCACTACTTTCCCCCCGAGGTCAATGCGCCGGCCAGCCGCACCTACGAGCACTGCCGGGTGTGGGCCGCACATGGGCATGAGGTGAACGTGCTGACCTGTGCCCCCAACCACCCGGTCGGGAAGATCTACGAGGGCTACCGCAACCGGCTCCTGCAGCGCGATGCCATGGCCGGCATCCGCGTGTTCCGCATGTGGACCTTTCTCGCGCCGAACAAGGGCTTCCTGCGCCGGATCCTCAACTACAGCTCCTACCTCGTCATGGCCACGCTGCTCGCGCCCTTCCTGCCGCGGGTGGACGTGGTGGTGAGCACCTCGCCGCAGTTCTTCTGCGGGCTGTCGGGCTACCTCGTCAGCCGGCTGAAGCGGGTGCCCTGGGTGCTGGAGATCCGCGACATCTGGCCGGAGTCCATCGTCGCGGTGGGGGCGATGAAGAAGAGCGCCTGGATCCGCTTCCTCGAGTGGCTGGAGTCCTTCGCCTACCGCAAGGCGGACCACATCGTGCCGGTCACCGATTCCTTCTGCCGCCACATCGAGGCGCGGGGTGGCGCGCCTGGCAAGATCATGGTCATCAAGAACGGCGTGGATCTCGCCTTCTTCTCGCCCGCGGCCAGTGCCAGCGACGTGGCCGAGGAGCTTGGCCTCAGCCGCAAGTTCGTCGTCTCCTACGTCGGCACCCACGGCATCTCGCACGGCCTGGAAACGGTGCTGGAGGCTGCACGCCTGCTGCGCAACGAGCCCGACATCGCCTTCCTGCTGGTGGGCGACGGTGCGCGGCGCGAGGCGTTGCTGCGCCAGCGCGACGAGATGCAGCTCACCAACGTCATCATGCTCGGCCAGCAGCCCAAGGTGCGCATGCCCGGCATCTGGGCGGCCACCGCCGTGAGCCTGGTGCTGCTGCGCGACGAGCTGCTGTTCCGCTCGGTGATCCCCTCGAAGATCTTCGAAAGCATGGCGATGCAGAAGCCCATCATCCTCGGCGTGCGCGGCGAGAGCCAGGCGCTGCTCGAGGCGAGCGGCGCGGGGCTGTGCATCGCGCCGGAGAGCGCCACGGAGCTGGCCCAGGCGGTGCGCACGCTCTGGACGGATACGCAGCGGCGCGCGGCCATGGGCCAGGCCGGCCGCGCCTGGGTGGAGTGCAACGCCGACCGCAACCGCCTCGCCGAGCGTTACGAGGGGCTGCTGGCCAGCGTGGTGGCGCAGCACCAGCGGCTGCCCGCCGCGGAAAATGGCGCGCGCTGAGCGCGGGCCGGTACACGAGGACGCCATGACGACGAGCCAGACCGCCGCGCCGCCGGCGCCCGAGACGAACGCCACGCTGTCCTGGTCGCGCACCGGGCTGGCGGTGCTCATCGCCTGCGCGCTGGCGCTGGCGGTGATCTTCCGCGACGGCCTGTGGCTGATGGTCCAGTGGTGGGAGGAGCCGGAGTACCAGCACGGCTACCTGATCCCGCTGGTGAGCCTGTACCTCGTCTGGGCCAAGGCCGCGCAGCTGCAGGCCACGCCCACCGCGCCATCCTCCGCCGGGCTGGTGCTGGTGGTGCTCGGCCTCGCCGGCTACGTGCTCGGCGAGCTCAGCGCGATCTACACCGTCATCCAGTACGCCTTCCTGCTGGCGTTGCTCGGCCTGGTCTGGACCGCGGTCGGCTGGCGCGGCGTGCGGGTGCTCTGGGCCGGGCTGCTGTACCTGGTGTTCATGATCCCGCTGCCGCGGTTCGTGCAGTGGAACCTCTCCAACCTGTTCCAGCTCTGGTCCTCGGAGATCGGCAGCGGCTTCCTGCGCGCCATCGGCATCAGCGTCTACCTCGAAGGCAACGTCATCGACCTCGGCGTGTACCAGCTCCAGGTGGTGGAGGCCTGCAGCGGCCTGCGGTATCTCTTCCCGCTGGTCAGCTTCTCGTTCTTCTGCGCCTACCTCTTCCGCGGGCGGCTCTGGCAGAAGCTGGTGGTGTTCCTCTCGGCGATCCCCATCACCATCCTGATGAACAGCTTCCGCATCGCGGTGACCGGCGTGCTGGTGAACCGCTACGGCACCGGGCAGGCTGAGGGCTTCCTGCATTACTTCGAGGGCTGGATCATCTTCGTTGCCTGCATCGCGCTGCTGTTCCTGGAGATGGCCGCATTCGCGCTCGCCAGTGGCCGGCGCCTTGCCGAGGTGTTCGAGGTGGAGATCCCCGCGCCGGCGGACTTCGGCCTGCTGCTGGGCGCAGGTGGCGTGCGCGCGCCGGTCTGGGCGGCGCTGGGGCTGCTGGTCCTCGGTGCCGCCGGCTCGCTCGCCATCCAGGGGCGCGAGGAGGTGGTGCCGCAGGGCCGTGCCCCGCTCAGCAGCTTCCCGCTGGTGCTGGGGGAGTGGCGGGGGCAGGACGAGAGCCTGGCGGCCGATGTGCTCGGTGAGCTCAAGCTGACCGATTACCTGACGGCCAGCTACCGGCGCGCCGCCGAGCCCATGCCCGTGGACCTCTATGTGGCCTACTACGACTCCCAGCGCAAGGGCGCCTCGGTGCACTCCCCGCGCGCCTGCCTGCCGGGCGGCGGCTGGGTGATGGAGGATTTCGCCGAGCGGGCCATCCCCGACGTGCGGGCCGACGGCGCGCCGCTGCTGGTGAATTACGCCGTCATCACCCGCGGTCCGGCGAAGGCGCTCGTCTACTACTGGTTCATGCAGCGTGGGCGCTACCTCACCAACGAGTACCTGGTGAAGTGGTACATCTTCTGGGACGCGCTGACCAGGAGCCGCACCGACGGCGCCATGGTGCGCGTGACCGTGCCGGTGCCCGAGGGCACGAGCATCGAGGCGGCGCAGAAGACCGCCGAGGAGTTCATCCGCCTCGCCGAGCCGAAGTTGTATTACTACATTCCGCAGGAGAGCCTGGATGTGCGGCCTCTGCGGGTTCATTGACCGGGGCAGCACGCACGGCGTCGCGGCTCGCGGGGCGATCCTCGGGACGATGGCGGAGCGCATCCGCCACCGTGGGCCCGACGACGGCGGCAGCTGGCAGGACGCGGAGGCGGGTATCGGCCTCGGCCACCGCCGCCTGTCGATCCTCGACCTCTCTCCCGAAGGCCACCAGCCGATGCACTCGGCTTGCGGGCGCTACGTCATCGCCTTCAACGGCGAGATCTACAACTACCGCCAGATCCGCGCCGAGCTCGAGGCCGCCGCCGGGCCGGTGGCCTGGCGGGGCCATTCCGACACCGAGGTGATGCTGGCGGCGATCGCCCACTGGGGGCTGCGCGCGGCGCTCGGGCGCTTCAACGGCATGTT
>JADYZO010000071.1 GCA_020853135.1 Gammaproteobacteria bacterium | reverse complement strand
TCGCCGCGATGACGGCGGCGGCCATGCGGCCGGCCTCGACATCGCTCGGGTAATGCACCCCGCCCAGCACCCGGTTCTCGCCGTAGGCAATGCCCCTGGCGAAAAGCGCATCACGCCGTTCCGGCACCAGATCGGCAAGCAGGATGGACCAGAGATACCCGCAAGCGGCGTGGCCGCTCGGGTAGGAGCCCCCGCTGGCATTCGTCACCACGGGCCTGACCTCCGGGCTGGCACGGAACGGGCGCGGGCGATCCCAGTGCTGCTTGGCCGCCAGGATCACGAAGCTGGTCTCCTGGCAGGCCGCGCCCGCCAGGGCAAACGTGCGTGGCAGCTGCTGCGCCGTGAACCCCGGCCCGAGGATCCCGGCAAAACGGTTCACGGAGACCTCCTGGTCGAGGCGTGCCGCTTCGGCGGCCGCCGGCGTGCGTGCAGCCTGGCTCGCCAGCACGGCGGCGAGATCCTGCGCCTGCGCGGGCGAACCGGCGGCTGGCGGGGGCGGCAGGAAGCGCGCGATGTCGAGGCTGCCGGCGTCCAGGTAGCGCGCCGCCGGTGATGCCCGGGAGACGGCATCGGCCGGAACTGCCGGGGAGGCCGTCTGGCCCGACGCGACACAGCCGCAGAGCAGGAGGAGCGCCAGCAGCGCCAACGGGCGCATGAGCCCCGTGGTCATCGCGCCCACCCCTTGCAGGACCCTTCCGGACGGCAGTGGCACGGGATGGTTACGCGGACTGCAGCACCTCGAGTGCCGCGCGCTCGCCCGATTCCATGGCGCCTTCCATGCCGCGGTTGGAAACCGCGGTGTGCTCGCCGCAGAAGTGCAGGCGCCCCTGTGCCTTGCCGATCTCGTGGGCGAAGGCGGTGATCTGCCCAGGATGCCAGACGGCCCAGTCGCCCCGCGAAAACTCGTCCTGCTGCCAGGAATGGTAGGCGAGCACTTCGAGCTGCCCCTGCGCCGCCGGGCGCAGCCTCTCGAACTCGGCGATCACGGCCGCCTTCGCCGCCTGCGTGCCGAGCTTGTCGGCCTTCACGGCATTGAGGCCCTTGAGCCACACGGTGAGGCTCGTGACTTCCTTCGGGTCGCCCCCCTTGCGCTCGGCGATCACCATGTTGATCAGCCCGTCGCTGGCCATGCCCGGCGTGGAGCCGTCCTTCTCCCAGAAGGCCGTCTTCGGCACGACATGCAGCATGGTGATGTTCTGCGCGCCGATTTCCCTCACGGCCTTCGCCTGGACGGGCGACAGCGCCGGGCTGAGCTTCATCCGGCGCAGCACGGTGGCCGGGACCGAGCAGATGACGTGGTCGGCACGGTATTTCCTGCCGTCTGCGCAGCGGACTTCCATGCCCGACTTGCCCGAGTCGATGGCGACCACCTTGCGCCCGAACTCGACCGGGTTCTTCAGCGCCCTGGCCATCGCTTCGGGTATGGACTGGTTGCCGCCGCGCGCCGTGTAGAACATCGGCTTGCCCCTGGCGAGTTCGCGCTGCGTCTGGGCGAACTTCAGCGCGCCGAGCACCATGAGCGTGGAGACGTCACGGGCGGAATTGCCCCAGCCGGGATCGATGTCGTAGGCCATGCGGATCATGGCATCCGTCCAGCCCTGGCCCTTGAGCCAGTCCTCCAGCGGGATGTCGAGGCCGGCCTGGGCAGCTTCCAGCCAGGCGTCGTTGGTCGGCAGCGGGTTCTTCGGGCCGATGGTGGCACCCAGGAACTGGAAGGGCGCGATCTTCTTCAGCGGTTCCGGGAAGGGGTTCTTCGGGTGGGTGGCCCAGGCCTCGCCGCTGATGCGCTCGGTGCCGAGGTACAGGTCGCGTTGCATGAAGTACTGGGCGGTGGGTGTCAGGTCCACCAGCTCCACCCCGTGGCTGGCGCAGGCCGACATCAGGCGGGCGTAGCCGGGAGAGAACGACGTGCCGCCGGATTCCGGGTTGCCGGGCACCTCACGCTGCGAGAGCACCCGGCCGCCGACCCGGCTGTCGCCCTCGATCACCCGGACGTCCACGCCGGCCTCCTGCAGCAGCAGTGCAGCATGAAGCCCGGAAAGGCCTGCGCCCACGACCAGCACCTGGCTCCTGTTCTGCGCCCTGAGGAGGCGCGGCAGGGTGGCAAGGGCGGCGATGGCTCCGGCGCCTGCGAGCAGGCTGCGGCGGTCGATGGTCGGGCGATTCTGGTCCATGGTGGATCCTGCAGGATGATGCGGCCGGGAAGGCCATGAGTTGGGTCGGCAAAGTATACGCCGGGCCGCCGCGGCGTATTGCCACGCCGCTGCGTCGCGCTGGCCCGAACTTGCTATCATCTGGCCACCCCTTCGGGCCGTGCAGAAGGTTCTTGGCCTGCCCCCCGAAGCCCGCATCCCACAAACAAGCGTATCCAAGGGGGACTGCCGTCATGACACCCGTTTCCACCTCGAAGTGGACCTCATCCGCCGTGGCCCTGCTCGCCGTTGCGCTGGCTGGCTGCGGCGGCAAGCCCGCCAGCCCACCGCCGGCCGACCAGGCGCCTGCGGGCACCGCTGCCCAGGCGCCTGCCGAGAAGAAGCCCGATGCGGTATCGCAGGCCAGTGCCGACATGGCCAACCCGCCCGAGTGGGCCGGGAAGGAACTGCCGGCGCACAAGATCCCGAACATCCCGCAGGCGGCCGAGGCCTACTACTCGCCCGACAATATCCACGTCATCGCGCAGACCCAGGACGCGGCGGCCCAGCATCCCGAGGGCAAGGACGTGGGTGGGGCATTGACCTACACCTTCACGGACACCGGCGAGGAGATCACGCGCATCAACGACCACGGGCAGGACGCCTGCTCATGGTTCATCCTGCCGGATGGCAAGCGCATCATCTGGACCTCCACGCGCGACCACATGGACATGGTGCTCGGCAGCTGGTCCGATGACACGAAGTACCCGCAGGGCGCGGAGCTCTACACCTCCGACCTCAAGGGCGGTGACATCAAGCGCCTCACGAACAACAAGTACTACGAGGCCGAGGTGACGACCTCACTCGATGGCAAGTGGGTGTTCTTCGGCCGCCAGATCGACGGCAACATGGACATCTGGAAGATGCGCATCGACGGCACCGGCGAGAAGCAGCTGACCTTCACGTCGGACTGGCAGGAGGGCGCGCCCTATCCGCTGCCTGACGGCGAGCACATCATCTTCCGTGCGTGGAAGGCGAGCGAGAAGGCCCGCCTGGCCAAGCTCGACAAGGAAACCGGGCAGCACAGCCAGACGCCGATGACGATCTTCACCATGAAGACCGATGGCAGCGACGTGCAGCCGCGCACCTTCACCTACGACATGAACTGGGCCCCGTACCCGGCCCCCGATGGCCGCCATTTCTTCTACGTGCGGGTGTTCGAGGGCAGCAACTGGGAGGTCGTGATGGGTGACCTCGCCGGTGGCGAGCCGCAGCGCATCACCTGGAGCAAGACCTTCGACGGCTTCCCGGCCACGTCCTGGGACGGCAAGAAGATGCTCTTCGCGCGCAGTGCCGGCGCTGGCATGGGTTCGGGCCTCTACACCTGGGTGATGGACATCTCCTCGCTCAACGTCGGCCCGGAGAACTACAAGGGCAGCATCCCGGCCAAGGCCGAGCGGCCCGCCGGCTGGATCGAGGACCCGGATATCGCCGCCTTCAGCAAGCGGTCGAAGTAGTCACCGCATGCGACCGGCTGCCGCCAGCGTCCCGGAAGGTTCCGGCGTGGCGGCAGCCGGCCGGGTTTGCAGGGCCTGCCTGGCCGGCGTGAGCTGACCAGGCAGGCCTTTTGTTTTTGGGAGGAAGACCCATGCGCATCCACGTGCTCGTGCTGGCGGCCGGCTTCGCCGCCACGGGTTGCCTGGCCCAGGTGAGTGCCGTACCGGCTGCGTCCGCGGAGCTGCCGTCCTACATGATCCCCGGCATCCCGGACTCGGCGGAGGCCTATTACGCACCCGACTCCCGCCTGCTGATTGCGCAGACGCGCGACCCGGCGGCCGTGAAGACGCTGCGGGGAGGCGACGGAGCGCTCACCCATGTCTTCAATGACGATGGCACCGGCCTGCGTCGCATCAACGATCATGGCCAGGATGGCTGTTCGTATTTCTTCCCGGACGGCAAGCGCGTGGTCTTCACGTCGACGCGCGACCACCTCGACATGCCGGTCGGCAATTGGTCGGACGAGAACAACTACCCCCAGGGCGCCGAACTCTACAGCGCCGACCTGGACGGCAAGAACCTCAAGCGACTCACGAACAACCGGTATTACGAGGCTGAAGTCGCGGTGTCCCCCGACGGCCAGTGGATCGTCTTCGGCCGCCAGATCGACGGCAGGATGGACCTGTGGATCATGAAGGCGGACGGCACCGGCGAGAAACAGCTCACCGCGACCGATGACTGGCAGGAAGGTGCGCCGTTTTTCATGCCCGACAGCCGGCAGATCATCTACCGGGCCTGGAAGCGGTCCGAATACGGCCGGATCAAGCCGACGCCGATGACGATCTTCACGATCAGCCGTGATGGCAAGGACTGGCGCCGGCACACCTTCGACGACGGCATGAACTGGCACCCGTTCCCTGCGCCTGATGGTCGCCACTACGCTTTCATCAAGGCGGTGAACCCGACCGACTGGGAAGTCTTCCTCGGCGACCTTGCCGGGGGCGAGCCCCGCCGGCTCACGTTCAAGGGTGGGTTCAACGGCATGGCGCACTTCTCGCCGGACGGCCGCAAGCTCAACTGGTCGCGTTCCACCGGCGGGGGTTTCATGAGCAACATCCGTGTATTCGTCATGGATGTCTCCTCGCTGGGGCTGTCGACTTCGCCCGTGCCGTTCGACCCATCCTGGGGCAAGCCCTTCCGCGAGTAACGCCACCACGGCCCGGGCGCGATGAGCCGGGGCGGCCACCGACATGTCACACCGGGACCGGACATCGCACCGCGTCCCTGCAACCGGGGAGAATTGATGATGGACCGATCCGTGGCGAAACATACTGCAGTGGCCAGCCTGGCCGCGCTCCTCGCACTCGCAAGCCTGGCTGCCGGGGCAGCCGATGCGCCGGCAGCGGGAGCCGAATTGCCGAATTACATGGTGCCGATCAAGCCGAACGCCGCCGAAGCCTACTGGGCGCCGGACTCCCGCCACCTCATCGCCCAGACCAACGATCCGCAGGCGGTGCCGGGCGCGCGCGGCGGGCTGGGCAACCTGACCTGGATCTTCTCGGACGATGGCAAGGAGATGTGGCGGGTCAACGATCATGGCCAGGACGCCTGCTCGTTCTTCTTCCCTGACGGCAAGCGGATCGTCTGGACCTCCACCCGTGACCACATGGACCTGCCGAAGGGCGACTGGACCGACCCGGGCAACTATCCGCAGGGTGCCGAGCTCTACATCTCCGACTGGAAGGGCGGCCACATCCAGCGGCTGACCAACAACAAGTACTACGAGGCCGAGGTCTCGGTGTCACCCGATGGCCAATGGGTGACCTTCGGCCGGCAGATCGACGGCAACATGGATATCTGGGTGATCCGCCCCGATGGCAGCGGCGAACAGCAGGTGACCCGCACCGCGGACTGGCAGGAGGGCGCGCCGTTCTTCATGCCCGACAGCGAGCACATCATCTTCCGCGCCTGGCGCACCGCCGACCAGGGCAAGGTCAGGCCGACGCCGATGACCGTGTTCACCATCAAGCGGGACGGCAGCGACTGGCGGCGCCACACCTTCGACAATGGCCTGAACTGGCACCCGACACCCGCGCCCGATGGCCATCACTATGTGTTCGTGCGCGCCGAGACGCCCACCAACTGGGAGATCTACCTCGGTGACCTCGCCGGCGGCGAGCCCCGCCGCCTGACCTACCACGACAAGATGGACATCCTGGCGCACATCTCGCCGGACGGCAGGAAGATGAACTGGGGCCGGGCCACCGGGCCGACGCCGATGAGCGACATCCGCACCTTCGTCATGGACGTGTCCTCGCTCGGCCTTGGCCCCGAACGGCGCGTGCCGTGGAACCCGGGCTGGGGGCAGCCGATGCCGTCGTCCGCCGGCGAGGCGGCAGGCCCGGCAAGCGGCGGGCCGGCCCGCTAGGCGGGCCGGGCTACCAGGCGCGGATGCGTCCGGTGTCGAGGTGCACGAAGTCGGAGGAAGGGTAGTAGCCGACGCCGCCCTGTGCCAGCGAGAGTGCCGCCCGGCGCAGGTGGCCGGTGGGCACGCCGTCGAGGCGCACGTCCACCGCCTGGCCCTGCAGGTGCAGGCTGTGCTGTGCCACGCCCGAAGACTGGCTGCGCAGCATGTCGTTGGTGGCCGGCGAGCGGAAGCCCGAGATCACCTCGAACTGCCCGGTGCTGCCGGTGACCTGCCGGACCTCGTGCAGGATGTCCAGCAGCCGTGGATCGATGACGTGCACGTCACCGCTGCGGAAGTCACGCAGCAGGTGGTTGATTTCGTCGAGCGCCTCGGGCACGTAGCTGCCGTTTTCGGCATACACGATGCGCAGGCTCTCGCTGGTATGGGTATGGAAGAAGCGCAGTTCGCGGGTCGGGCGCAGCCGCGCAAGGGCACGCACGGGGGACAGGGCCAGTGGCAGAAGGATCCCTGCGGCCTGCAACAGGCCGCGACGGCTGCGCATTTCCTCCACGAAGACCCTCCGGCTTGCCTCTTTTCTGGGCCGAGGCTATTTGACAGAAGATGCTGATTCTCCCAGACAGCGCCCGGGGCGGCAACGACCGTGCGCACAATTCCGGGGATCGTCCCGCCGGCGGTGACTGGTGCGGCTGGGCCCTCCTGTGCCTGCTGCTGTGGCTGGTCCCGGCAGTGCCGGCATCCGCTGGCGGTGCCGATGCCGTGGCGGAGGCCCTGCGCCAGCGCGTCGGCGAGCTGCGCGCCAGCGGCAGGATCGAGGTGCAGGGCGTGGTGATCGGTGCGCAGAACATCCTCGCCGAGTTCTATGCCCGGCGGGCCTACCAGCCCGCCTGGGGTGACCCGGCACGGGTGGCCGGCCTGCAGGCGATGCTCGAACGGGCCACCGAACATGGGCTCGATCCCGGGGACTTCTTTGCCAGCCGCCTGCAGGACCTCGTCCAGACCGCCACCGGGCCGGAGGGGCGGGCGGACCTCGACCTGCTCCTGACCGAGGCGCTGATCCGCTACGGCTACCAGCGCCGCTTCGGCAAGGTGAATCCCGTGGACATGGACCCCGCGTGGAATTTCCGACGGGGCTTCGACGATGCGGAGGACCCGGTGGCGACCCTGGCGCAGGCCGTGGCGGCACCGTCGCTGGCGCAGTACCTGGACGCCAGGTTGCCCGGCAGCCCCTGGTACCACCTGCTCCAGGCCGGGCTTGCCCGCTACCGGGCCATGGCCGCGGCGGGCGGCTGGCCGGTGCTGCCTGAGGGGCCGGTCCTGCGGCCCGGGGACCGGGCCTGGCGTGTCCCGCTGCTGCGCCAGCGCCTGCAGGTCGAGGGCGACCTTCCCGCGGAGCCGCCGCCGGATGAGCCGGAACTGTTCGATCCGGCGCTCGCTGCGGCCGTGATGCGTTTCCAGGAGCGGCACTCGCTGGGTCGTGATGGGGTGGTCGGCGCCATGACCCTTGCCGCCCTCAACGTGCCCGTGCAGGCCCGCATCGACCAGCTGCGCCTGTCGCTCGAGCGCGTGCGCTGGCTGACCGGTGACGTGCCGGGCACGTACGTGGTGGTCAACGTGGCCGGCTTCCGGGCCGGCTACGTGCGCGACCACCGCCTCGTCTGGAACAGCCGCGTGGTGGTGGGTCGCACGGCACGCCAGACGCCGATCTTCAGGGGCCGGATGACCTATATCGAGATCAACCCGACCTGGACGATCCCGCCGACCATCCTGCGGGAGGATGTCCTGCCCCGGTTGCGCCGCGATCCCGGCTACCTGGCCCGCGAGCACATCAGCGTCCTCGACGGCCGCGGGCGGCGGGTGGACCCGGCCAGCGTCGACTGGACGGCCGTCGGGCGCAACGTCCCGTACACCCTGCGCCAGGAACCCGGGCCCGACAATGCGCTGGGCCGCATCAAGCTCATGTTCCCCAACCCGCACATGGTCTACCTGCATGACACCCCGGCCAGGGCGCTCTTCGACCGGCCCGAGCGCAGCTTCAGCTCGGGTTGCATCCGTGTGGAGGATCCGCTGGCGCTGGCCGTGCTGGTCCTGGATGACCCACGGTGGGACCGCCCGGCGCTGGAAGCCGCCATCGCCACCGGCGAGACCCGGCAGGTCCCGCTGCGCATACCGGTGCCGGTCCTGATCGTGTACCTGACCAGCATCGCCGATCCATCAGGGACCGTACATTTCTTCCGCGACGTCTACGGGCGCGACGCCCCCCTGCTCGCGGCGCTCAACGGCCCGGTCCGCCTGGAACTTCCGGTCCATGTGGGGGCAGCCGGGGCGCCTGCCCGCCCGGCGGCATTGTGAATTCGCGCCGGACCTGCACAATACCCGGCCTGAATGCCTGCACTGCGACACGGTGCGGGCCGTGCCCAGCCACGGAGAATCCACGATGAAGATCAGGCTCCTCATGTCCCTGGCCGCGCTGCTGGTGCTCAACGCCTGCAGCCTGTTCCAGAAGGGCCCGGGGATGTCCGTGGTCCGCTTCTACAACAACAGCGGGCACGGCATCCTGGTCGAAGACAACGAGCTGCGCCCGCAGCGCGAGGGCACCTTCACCTACCCGGCCGACAGCGACCGCGCGCTGATCGTCTTCTGGAGCGGCTGCGTGCACACCTATATCGCCCCGAAGCGCAAGCCCGGCGAATTCCGCAGCACCGACTGGATGCTGCGCGGGGCCTACCGCGTGCAGCTGGAGGGCGATGGCCGGCTGTACCTGCTGCCGCCGGACGTCGCCGCACCCGCCGATGTGGCCAGCCTGCGACAGCCGGCCGGGTTTCCCCTGGAACCGCGTGAAGGCTCCTCCTGCCTGCCGTAGCGGCGCCAAGCCCGGTCCAGGCCGGGTTGTGTCGGTACCTCACGCCATAATGCCGGCCCGCCGGCGGAGCGACAGATGAAGCATTGGGCATGGATGGTGCTGCTGGCGGCTGCGGCCAGCGGCTGTGTGAGCAGCCAGGACGCGCAGAGCAGCGCCGTGCGCATGCTCAACGCGGTGGCCGATTCCTCACTGATGACACTCGTCATCAATGGCCAGACCAGGGCGAGCGGTTACGACTACGGCGTCGGCACGGCCTATGCCGTGCTCGGCACCGGCAGGGCCGGGCTGCGCATCGACGAGGCCTTGCCGACCGGTGCCAGTGCCGCCTCCCGCACCCTCTACGCCAGCGACCAGGACCTGGCCGTCAATGCGGAACTGACGCTGGTGGTCCTCGGCCAGGAGGCGAGCAATGCCGTGGAAGTGGTGCCGATCATCACCACGACCCGCGGGGTGCCCATCGGCAAGACCCGGCTGCAGTTCGTGCATGCCGGCTTCGGCCTGCAGCCGATGGATGTCTATGTCGTCGCGCCCGGCACCCTGCCCACGGCCAGCACGCCGTTTGCCGCGGCCCTGGCCTACAAGGCCTTCACCGGCCAGGCAGAGGTGACGGCTGGCAGTGCCGAGATCATCGTCACGGCAGCCGGCAACCCGGCCACCGTGTTGTTCGATTCCGGCGCGGTCTACCTGCCGCCGGAAGGCACCTGGCTGGCGGCCATCATCGCCAACCCGGGTGCCGACTCGGTGCAGCACCCCATTGCCCTCAGCGTCCTGCCCGGCACCGGCTCCTCCCTGATCCTGGACAAGGGCGCCAGCGCCCAGGCGCGTTTCGTCAACGTCTCGCCCGGCAGCTATGCCATCGATGGCTTCATCAACAGCCCGCTGGTGAATGCCACTGCGCGCCAGACCTGTGATCCCCTGACCACCGAGCCTGGCACGGTGGTGGAGGAGTGCGCGCAGCCGTTCGGGTTCGTCGGGCCGTTCCACGATGTCGCCCCGGGGACCTACCAGGTCAAGACACAGAAGGCAGCCGATGCCGGTGTCAGCGCCGGCAGCACCGCCCTGACCATGACCGCGAGCGGCGCCGGCACACTGGTCGTCACCGGGCTCCTCGCCGACGATGCCACGACGATGACCACCGGCCTGCAGGTGCTCTCCGGCACCCGGCGCATGGCTGCCGCCCAGCTGCGGCTGGTGAACGTCTCGCAGGGTGCGGTGGCCACGGTGACGGGCGATCCGGCCACCGACCGGCTGGAACTCTACATCACCGCGGGCTGCACCCCGCTGGCCGGCAGGAGCCCTGATTTCTACAACCTGGCCTTCGGCTCCGACACCGGCTACCGCGCCTACCAGCCGGGTGACTACCAGGTGACCCTGGCGCGCAGTGACACGGCAACCCCGGGCGTTGCGCCGGTGGTCCTGCTGAGCAAGCGCATGACGCTGGCGGCCGGGGGGATCTACACCGAGTTCATCACCGACAGCGTGGGGGCCATCCTGCCCGCCGCATTCCTCAGCGCCGACGACAACCCCGGCCTGCAGGATTGCCCCTGATCCCGGGAGAACCCGCCAGGCTTCAGTAGCGCGGCACCGCCGGGTCGATCTCCAGCGACCAGGCGTCGATGCCGCCGGCGAGGTTGTGCACGTTGCGGAAGCCGCGTCCGCGCAGGTATTCCGCAGCCTGCTGGCTGCGGCTGCCCTTGTGGCAGTAGAAGACCACCAGGGCATCGCGCGGCAGGCCATCGAGCATCTGGTCGGTGGCCTCGTCCCAGGCGCGTGCGCCGGCGATCGTTGCCGTCTCGCGCTCATCGGGCCGGCGCACGTCGATGAGTTGCAGCGGCTCGCCGGCATCCAGGCGGGCCTTGAGCGCACTGACGCTCATCTGCTGCACGGGCGGCGGTGCGTTGGGGTTGTCGAAGCCGAAGCGGTTGCCCTGCAGGCTGTCTTCCATGCCGATCCGCAGGCCGTCGGCGCGCGCCGCGGTCCAGGGATCCATGTGGAGGTCGATGCCGCCGGCGCTGATGCACAGGTCCTGCGCCTGCGCCGGCCCCAGGCTGAGCGTGTGCTGCCAGCGGGCGTCGATGCGCAGATGCAGCACCATGCCCTCGCGCTGCTCGACGGCGCCCTGCATCATCGCGGCGGCATCGGCGGCGATGTCCACGCGGGGCAGGGCTGCGGCGGGCGCGGCGATGCCGAGCAGCCCGGCGAGTTCGCCGGACTCGAACATCTCGAGCACGATGTCGCTGCCGCCGATGAGCTCGCCGCCCACGTAGAGCTGGGGGATGGTGGGCCAGTTGCCGTAGACCTTGATGCCCTCGCGGATATCCGGGTGGTCCAGCACGTTGATGTCGAGGTATTCGGGCAGCAGCAGGTCCAGGGCGGCCACCGTCTTGGCGGAGAATCCGCACTGTGGCTGCCCGCGCCGGCCCTTCATGAAGAGCACGACCCGGTTGTTTTGCAGCACGTCCTCGATGATTTCGCGGGTCTGGGTGTCCATGGCTGTGGCTCGTTCCGGCGGGCTACTGCAGGCTGAAGCTTTCGCCGCAACCGCACTGGCTGGCAGCGTTCGGATTGCGGAAGGCGAACTTCTCGTTGAGGCCCTCGCGCACGTAATCGACCTCGGCGCCCTCCAGGAAGGGGAGGCTGTCCGCGGCGATGACCAGGCGGACACCGGCGACCTCCATGACCACGTCGTCAGCGGCCACGGTCTCGGCGAAGTCCACGGTGTAGGCCCAGCCCGAGCAGCCGGACTTGCGCACGCCGAGGCGCAGGCCCACGGCGCCGGCGTGACGGGCAAGGTGGTCGCGCGCCCTGCGGGCGGCAGTCTCGGTCAGGCTGATCGGCATCGCTGGGAACCTTGGTTTCGGCTCAAAACCAAATGACGATGTTACCCGAAATCGGGGCGGTGCCGAAATTGTCAAGGCATGGACCCTTCGATACCATCGGCCCATGCCCAGACGGAAGGTGAGCGGCGAGCGGCGCGTGGCGGAACTGGCGCTGCAGCTCGGCAGAGCGGCCTACGGAGAATCCTCCGCGGCCAGTCTCACCCCGGCCCAGTGGATGGCGTTGCGGTTCTTTGCCCGCGCCAACCGTTTCTCGCGCACCGTCTCGGCCTTCGCCGACTTCCACTCCACGACGCGCGGCACCGCCTCGCAGACCGTCAAGAGCCTGGTGCAGCGCGGCTTCCTGACCCGCACCCGTTGCACCCGGGACCGGCGCAGCGCCACCTTCAACCTCACCGACAAGGCGCGCCGCCAGCTTGCCGCGGACCCCTTCGAGGCCGTGGTGCAGGCCGCGACCACGCTGAGTCCCGCGCAGCGCGACCGCACGGCGAGCGGGCTGCGCCTGATCCTGCAGAGCCTGTCGGTGGACCGCGAGCGGCCCGCGCCGGGCATCTGCACGCTCTGCGGGCATCTGGCGGGCGGCGCCGGGCGCGGCTTCAGTTGCCAGCTGATGTGCGAGCCGCTGGCCGCCGCGGAACTCGAGCAGCTCTGCGTGTACTGCCAGGACTGCGGTGCGGGCGCTGGTGGCCGCCCGGGCCGGCGCGGCTAGGCCGAGAAGGAGGAGCCGCAGCCGCAGGTCGTGGCCGCATTGGGATTGCGGATCACGAAGCGCGCACCTTCGAGGTCTTCCTTGTAGTCTATTTCGGCGCCGGCGAGGTACTGGATGCTCATGGGATCGACCAGCAGGGTGACGCCATGGTTTTCCACGTGGGTGTCGCCGTCCCCGGGATTCTCGTCGAAGGTGAAGCCATACTGGAAGCCCGAGCAGCCGCCACCGGAAATGAACACCCGCAACTTGAGGTTGGGATTGCCTTCGTCCCGGATCAGCGTCGAGACCTTTGCTGCCGCTGCGTCGGTGAAGACCAGCCCCGGCGCGCCATCGGTGGTGATGTTGTCCATGTGCGATAGTGTCCGGGTGCCGGGCCGACAGTGTCAAGGAAGGCGGGTTTTGTCGCCATGAGCAATGACGCGGCCTGCGCCCCGGGGCTGCAGTCCGTGCTGGCGGCCTACGGGGCCGCGGGCGGCGCGCCCGTGCCCCTGGGCGCCGGGCTCATCAACCAGACCTACGCCGTGGATGGCCCGCAGGGGCGCTTCGTCCTGCAGCGCCTGCACCCGGTGTTCCGGCCCGAGGTCAACCTCGACATCGACGCGGTGACCGATCACCTGGCCGCCCGGGGGTTGCTGACACCCCGGCTGCTGCACACCGTCGATGGCGCCCTCTGGGTCGAAGCCGATGGTGCGGTGTGGCGTGCGCTGACCTGGATCGATGGCACCGCCCTCGAGCGGCTGGGGAACGCCGGCCAGGCCCGCGAAGCCGGGCTTGCGCTGGCCCGCTTCCACCGCGCCCTGGATGGGCTGGAGTACCGTTTCCGCAGCGTGCGCCTCGGCGTGCACGACACGGCGCGGCACCTCGCCGGCCTGCGTGAGGCGCTGGCGCGGCATGGCGGCCATCGCCGCTACAGCGCGGTCGAGCCGCTCGCCCGGCGCATCCTTGAGGCAGCGGCGGGGTTGCCCGTCCTGCCAGCCGTTCCCGGGCGCATCGTCCACGGTGACCCGAAGATCGGCAACATCCTCTTCAGCCCGGACGGCCAGCGCGCGCTCTGCCTCATCGACCTCGACACGCTGGCGCACATGCCGCTGCCGCTGGAGCTGGGCGATGCCTTCCGCTCCTGGTGCAACCCGGCGGGCGAGGACGGTAGCCGCGCATTCTTCTCGCTGGAGCTGTTCCGTGCGGCGGTGGCCGGGTATGCCGCAGTAGCCGGGGGCTTTGTCACCGGGACGGAGTGGCGCAGCATCGTCGGGGCAACCTTGACGATCTACGTCGAGCTGGCAGCGCGCTTCTGCGCCGACGCGCTCAACGAGAGCTACTTCGGCTGGAATGCGCAGCGATTCCCCGGCGCGAGCGAACACAACCAGCTGCGTGCCGAGAGCCAGATGGCCGCCGCGGAGTCGCTGCTCGCGCAGCTGGATGCGGCCGGGGCGGTGGTGCGCGCCGCCTTCGCTGGCTGAGGGAGGGCGCGGCCGCCAGCCTCAGTGGCAGCGCGTGCAGCTCTCCAGTTGCACGAGGCGCTGGCCGGTCGTCAGCGCCGGGCCGGGCGCCCAGCCGTCGCGGTGGCAGCTCTCGCAGGCGTCCCCGCGTTCGGTGACCAGCGCGTGCGACACGCCAAAATGCCAGTAGCCCCGCCGCTGCTGCGCCAGCAGGGCCGGCAGGTTCGCTGCCGGCGTCCGCGGTGGCGGCACCGCAGGGGGCTGCACCGGGGGCTGCAGCGGGGGTGGCGCCGCGGCGGGGCCGTGCGTGCCGAGTGCCTGCGGGCCCAGCGCCAGCGCCACGGCGCTGCGGCCGGCGATCCGGCCGATCAGCACGCTCGGGCCCAGGAAGGTTCCCTCGCCGCCGTAGCTGCCATTGATGCCGGCCACGCCGGTGAGTTCGCCGGCGGCAAACAGGCCGCGGATCACCTGGCCGGCACCGCCGAGGACGCGTGCTTCATGGTCGATGGCGAGCCCGCCCATGCTCTTGCGCGTCATGGGGAAGAGTTGCACCGCATAGAATGGCGGCTCGCGCAGCGCCGGGGGCGGGGGCTCGGTCATGCCGGGGCCGATGCGGCCGAAGTCGGTATCCATGCCCTGGTCGACGAAGCGGTTGAAGCGCTTCACCGTCTCGGCCAGCGCCGCGGATGGCAACCCGGCGGCTTCGGCGAGCGCCTCGATGCTGTCCGCCTTCTTCGCCAGCGCCGGGTTGTCGAGGATCTCCTGCTGGAGGCTCTTCCCCGCCAGCCAGGCGGCGCCGCGCACCGCCAGTTGCCGCGCGCCGCCGGCGTCGAAGACCAGCCAGTGCGTGGCCGGCGAGAGGCGCAGTACCGCGCGATCCGTGACCTTGCTCGGTGCCGCTTCGTTGGTGAACCGCCGGCCTGCCGCATCCACCCAGATGGCAGCCCGGTTTTGTGCGACCAGCCCATGGCCGGGATTGCGCGGGTCGGGCAGGCCATCGACGAAGGTGACCTGGTGGTCCATGCGGATGCGCGCGGCACCGAAGGGCTCGGTCAGTTGCAGCCCGCTGCCAATGGCGTGCTGGCCGGAACCGATCAGCAGGCGCGCGGGTTCCGGCAGGTCAGCCCGCCACGTGCGGCGCACCAGGTCCAGGTTGCTCTGGTAGCCGCCGGTGGCGAGGATCACGGCCGGGGCCTGGTACAGGCGCCGGCCGCCGGTGCGGTTGCGTTCGGTGCGCACCCCGCTGATCCGGCCATCCCGGCGGAGGAGTTCGGTGGCCTCCGTGTTCCAGAGGAACTCGATGCGCGGGCGGCGCAGCGCCTCGCTGATCATGGGCACCACCGCATTGACCGCGGCGCCACGCGTGAAATGGAAGCGGGGCACGCTGGCCTGGGGCGCCGGCAGCACCGTGGTGAATTTCACCCCCATGGCGGTGAGCCAGTCGTGGACCTGCTCGCGGGAGTTGTCGACGTAGGAGCGCACCCACCAGGGGTCGGCATCCTCGCCCCAGGCCATCAGGTCGCGGTAGGCGGCATCCGGCGAGTCCTGCAATCCCCGGGCACGCTGCAACGGCGTGTCCACCAGCGCAAAGCCACCCGCCCGCACGGCGTGGCCGCCGGCCACCGAGCTGGCTTCCACGACCAGCACCCGCGCGCCGTGGCTTTCGGCCTCGAGGGCCGCGGACAGCCCCGCAATGCCGGCACCGACCACGATGACGTCGGCATCGGTGGCAACCGGGCCCGCCGGCTGGCAGCCCGCCCCGGCCAGCACGGCACCGAGAGCGAGTATCGCCAGCCGGCCTGCGGCCGCGTGGCTCACCAGCACGGTCCTCTTGCGGCACGCATTTCCAAGGCGGCAGGTCCTCCGGTCCCGCGCCAGTATACTGGCCCGATGATGGCGGGAAGCTGCGCAGGTCGCCGCCGTTGTCCACGGTGAGGCCTGTACAGGGGATGCAGTTGCGCATCGCGGCGGTCCGTGGAAGTATTGCCCGGATACCAGCACGGCTGCACCGTTGCACCACCTCCCGCGACCGGATCCGCACGCGCGCCGGTCCGTGGCAGGCTGGGCGCGGGGCCGGCCGGCAGAAGAATTTCCATCCTTTCCCGGAGATCGAGCATGGCCAGCAAAGCCGCAGCCAGGAAGACCAGCGCCACGAAGGCGAAGCCAGCCGCCACGGCCGCGCAGAACTACGCCGGCGTCTGGAACAACCGGGTCGGCTTCGGGAAGAAGGCAGCCGTCATCGTCATCGACCTGCTGCAGGGCTATACGCTGCCCGGCGCCCCGCTCTATGCGCCGGGTGTGGTCAGGTGCGTGAAGGAAGTCCCCGGGCTGCTGCAGTGGGCCCGCAGGAAGAAGGTCCCCGTGATCCACACGCGCGTGCTGTACAACCCGGCCAACTTCGAGGACGGTGGCGCCTGGATCAGGAAGGCGCCGGTGCTCAAGGCCCTGGTGCCGGGCAACAAGTACGCGGAATTCTGCCCCGAGGTGAAGCCGCCGAAGGGCGAGACGGTGATCGTCAAGAACTACGCGAGCGCCTTCTTCGGCACCTCGCTCGCCGCCATGCTGACGGCCCAGGGCGTGGACACGCTGGTCATCACCGGCTGCACCACCTCGGGCTGCATCCGCGCCTCGGCGGTGGATGCGGTCCAGAACGGCTTCCGGCCCATCGTGGTGCGCGAGTGCGTGGGCGACCGCCACGAGGATCCGCACAACGCCAACCTGTTCGACATCGATGCCAAGTATGGCGATGTCATCAGCAAGGCCGAGGCCATCGATTACCTGAAGTCGCTGCCCTGAGGGCGCGGCGATTCGGCAGCCAGGACTGACAGCAACCCGGGGGGACCCAGACATGGCGAAGAAGATCACCGACAAGGCCGCTCCTGCCGCGCAGCGCAGCGGCCTCACCCAGAGCCCGCACTACGACTACGTGCCGATCATCGACCGGCCGAAGCTGAAGATGCCGAAGGGCGCCCGCGTCGCGGTCATCCCCTACATCAACATCGAGCACTTCCCGCACGACATCCCGGGCACCGCCATCATCCCGGGCACCCAGCGCTTCAATCCGGATCCGCTCAACTACGGCTGGCGCGACTACGGCAACCGCGTGGGGCTGTGGCGCATGATGGAGCTGATGGACAGGATCGGCATGCGCGGCACGGTCTGCCTGAACTCGGAGATCATCCGCGAATACCCGCGCATCATGGACGAGGCCATCAAGCGCCAGTGGGCCTTCATCGGCCACGGCATCAACAACGCACCGGCCAACTTCCTCTCCGGCATCGACGAGAAGAAGGAGCGCGAGATCATCCGCGGCGTGCTGACCGCGATGGAGAAGCGCATCGGCCGCAAGACCAAGGGCTGGCTCTCGCCCTTCCTGACGCACACCAACAACACGCCGAACATCCTCGCCGAATTCGGCGTGGAGTACCTCTGCGACTACACCGCCGACGACCACCCGTTCCCGTTCAACGTGAAGAAGGGCAGCCTGATCTCCGTGCCCTATACCGTGGAGCTGAACGACATCCCGGCGTTCCAGAACGTCGGCATCAGCTCCGAGGCCTTCGGCGACGCCATCGTCGACCAGTTCGACGTCCTCTACGACGAGGGCGCGGACAACGCCCGCTGCATGCCCATCTGCCTGCACACCTTCTGGGTCGGGCAGCCGAACAAGTTCAAGCACCTCAAGCGGGCCTTCGCCCACATTGCCAGCCACGAAGGGGTGTGGTTCACCACCGGCGATGAGGTCAACGACTGGTACCGGAAGAGCTATCTCCAGCAGGCGGCGGCGCGCAGCCGGCAGTGACGATGGATCTTGTGATTGACAAGCCTGACCCAGGCGCTATTTTGTACAGGGCCG
Source organism: Gammaproteobacteria bacterium (assembly GCA_020853135.1). Taxonomy (GTDB): domain Bacteria; phylum Pseudomonadota; class Gammaproteobacteria; order Steroidobacterales; genus QUBU01. The sequence goes on along the minus strand of JADYZO010000071.1, from coordinate 592 downwards.
CCCATGTGGAGCGGATGCAACCCGAGTCGAGGATCACCCATGGCTAAACGAGTGCAGGACATGAAGCCGGCCCGCAAGGCGGATGCGCAGGCCTGGTTCAAGGAGAATGTCGCGGCGCAGAAGAAGCGCTACGCGGAGATCGTCAAGGAAATGAACGGCATCGACAAGGACCGCGAGAAGTGGTACGCCGAGTTCCTGCAGATCGTCTCCACCCGGGGCTGGAACACGCACGCCGACCAGCGCGCCGTCGTCAAGGCGAAGGACCTGCCGAAGAAGCCGAAGGGCCACCGCAACCAGGTCGTGTGGTGAGGGAACACACGCCCCGGATGACAGCAGCAGCGGCGCAGGCCGCGGTCTGACGCAAGAACACCAGGAGACGCAGAGATGGCCCGTCCACATATCGAGCCCTACGTGGAGCTTAACGACCCCTTCCGGAAATTCGACATCGCCGGCTTCAAGGGCAGCCACTACAAGGTGCTGTCGCTGGACACCGACACCGGCGCCTGCACCCTGAAGGTGCGCTTCGACGGCGGCTACAAGCGCAAGCCCGGCCTGTCGTATTCGGATGTCGAGATCTTCGTCATCAACGGCG
>JADYZO010000070.1 GCA_020853135.1 Gammaproteobacteria bacterium | reverse complement strand
TAATTCCGGTAACTCCATGGACCGGGGAGTTGCGGGGAACAGTCCTGGGTGGCACCAGGCGTCGGCTTGCAGGCACTCGGGAGCGTCTGGGACTCAGCGCCCCGGGGAATCAGCAGTGATGCGGCGCTGACCAAAATCAGGATGCCCCACACTGCGAGAACGGCCAGACCCCGTGCAATCAAGCCGCCCTCACCCGTCTGAGGAGCCATCGCAGCGCGGACGGCAGCGCCCTCAGTCGCGGTACTTTGCGGCTGGATCGGCGCCTGCTCCTGTCCGAAGGCGGCGACGCTGCCGACGACCATGATCGCGGGCGCGGCGATGGCGTGGGCGTCCGCCGCACCCACGAGGTCATCGACCGTGGTCACCACCACGCGCTGGTCCGCATGGCTCGCGTTGCCGATGAGCGCGGCGGGCAGCACGGGGGACACTCCTGCGCCAAGCAGCCGCTCGCGCAGGGCCGGCAGCTGCGCGACGCCCATGTAGACCGCGAGCGTTTCACGGCCGGCAGCGACATCAGAAAAATCGAAGGTGGCGAGGACGGCAGCGTCGTTGCCGGCGAGCAGGCGCACGCCGTGCACGTGCCGGCGGTCGGTCAGCGGGATACCGGCGCAGGCACCGGCGGTGATCGCCGCCGTGATGCCCGGGACGACCTCGAAAGGGATGCCCGCCGCGCGCAGCACATCAACCTCCTCGCCGCCACGGCCGAAGATGAACGGGTCACCGCCCTTCAGGCGCACCACCCGCTGGCCACGCCGCGCGTGCCCGACGAGCAGCGCGTTGATCGCCGCCTGCGTCGCGCCCGCGCCGGGGCGCTTGCCGACATCGATCCGCTGCGCATCGCGCCGCGCGAGCGCCAGCACCCCGGGCGAGGCAAGGCGGTCGTGGATGACAACATCGGCCTCCTGCAGCGCGCGCAGCCCCTTGAGCGTGAGCAGGCCCGGATCGCCAGGGCCTGCACCCACGAGCGCGACGTGCCCGTCGGCCGCCTGGCCCACGCCCCCTGCCGCCTCGCCATCGGCGCGGCGGCTGCGGCGGGCCAGCTCCCGCGTGGCGAGCCGGTCCGCCTCGGCGCCGTGCCGCGCACGGATCGCGGCCGCGGCGGGCCCGGTGAGCAACCAGGAGAAATACCGGCGCCGCGCCGCCACGCTGCCGAGCACCGTGCGCGCCGCCGCGCGCCAGCGCCCGGCGAACTGCGCGAGCGGGCCCAGTGACTCGTCGAGGAGCGCCTCGAGGCGCTCGCGGACGAGGCGTGCGAGCACCGGCGAGATACCGCCCGTCGAGACCGCTATCTGCACGGGCGACCGGTCGATGACCGCCGGCATCAGGCAGGTGGACAGCTCGCGGTCATCGACGACGTTGCAGGCGATGCGGGCGAGCTCTGCCGCGCGCGCCACGGCGGCATTGGCCGCACGGTCATTCGTCGCGGCGATGATCAGCCAGGGACACGGAAGGTCGGGCGCATCGAGGCCGCCTGCGCCGGGGCCGCCCGCCGCGAAGTGGCGCCCAAGGAGCGTGATGTGGCCCTGCGCGGCAAGCGCGCGCAGCCCCTCATGCACCGCCGGCGCGATGACCGTGATGCGCGCCCCGGCCGGGCGCAGCGCCTCGACCTTGCGCAGGGCGACCGCCCCGCCGCCGACGACCAGCACGTCACGGCCACCGAGATCGAGGAACACGGGAAAGTGGCGCATGCGATCCTCAGGCGGCCCGCACGGTGCCGGCGCCGGGCCGGGGCCAGCGCGCCCACGCGTCCGCCAGCGCCGCGACGAGCTGCACCTGGTCGGCATCGCTGTGCAAGGGCCCGGGCGTGATCCGCAGGCGTGCCGCGCCGCGCGGCACCGTGGGAAAAACGATCGCCTGCAGATAGATCCCATACGCGTCCAGGAGCCGGTCGGCCAGCGCGTGGCAGGCAGCCTCCTCGCCGACGACCAGCGGCAGGATCTGGCCCGCCGTGGGCGTGACCGGCACGCGTGCCGCCACGAGCGCGCTGCGCACGCTCGCGACCCGCGCCATCAGGGCCGCACGCTCGACGCCGCTCGACTTCAGGTGGCGTATCGATGCCAGCGCCGCGGCGGCCACGGCCGGCGGCAGTGCCGTCGTGAAGATGAAACCCGGGGCATGGCTGCGCACGAAGTCGATGGTCGCGGCCGTGCCGGTGACGAAGCCGCCCACCACGCCCACCCCCTTGCCGAGCCCGCCCTGCACGATGTCGGCCTGCGCGAGCAGGCCATGCGCCTCGAGCAGCCCGCCGCCGCGCGGGCCGTGCACGCCGACCGCGTGCGTCTCGTCGACGAAGGTCAGCGCACCGTGCTGCTTCGCCACGGCCAGCAGCCCGGCGAGCGGCGCGATGTCGCCGTCCATGGAATAGAGCGACTCGAATGCCACGAGCTTCGGCACCGCCGGATCGTGGGCGCCGAGCAGTGCATCGAGATGTGCCGCATCGTTGTGGCGGAACACGACGCAGCGCTGGCGGCTGGCGCGGATGCCCTGGATCATCGAGGCGTGGTTCGCCGCATCGGAGAACACCACGCAGCCCGGCAGGGCACGCGCCAGCGTCGCGAGCGTGGTGTCGTTCGCCACGTAGCCGGAGGAGAAGACCAGTGCCGCATCCTTCGCGTGCCAGTCGGCCAGCTCGTGCTCCAGCGCGACGAGCAGGTCCGTCGTGCCGGAGATGTTGCGCGTCCCGCCGGCGCCCGCCCCGCAGCGCAGGAGTGCAGCGTGCGCTGCGCCGGTCACCGCCGGGTGCTGGCTCATGCCGAGGTAGTCGTTGCTGCACCAGACCGTGGCGTCACGCCAGGTCCCGTCCGCCGCGCGCCACGCCGCGTGCGGGAAGCGGCCCGGCGAACGGCGCAGCTCGCGGAACACGCGATAGTGCTGCTCGCGCCGCAGCTTCGCCATGGCATCCTCGAAGAACCCGGGATAGTCGAACATGGTGCTAGCCCGTCCCCAGGCCGAGCGTGCGCCCGAGCCGCGCCCCGTAGCTGATGATGAAGGCGGCACCCCCGCGGCGCAGCGCATGCCAGCCCTCGAGCAGGGCGGCCTCGAAGTCGGCGTAGCCCTCGCGGGCGAGCAGCGCCAGCGCCGCGTATTCGCCGCTCACCTGGTAGGCGCCCACCGCGAGGCCGGTGGCCTTGGTGATCGGCCGGATCAGGTCGAGCGAGCTCATCCCCGGCTTGACCATCAGCAGGTCGGCGCCCTCGGCGGCGCAGCGCTGCGAGCTCGCCAGGGCATCGCGCCGCGCGCGCACGTCGATCTGGTAGCTGCGCCGGTCGCCGTGGCCGGGGGCCGATCTGGCGGCACCGCGAAACGGGCCGTAGAGCTGGCTCGCGAACTTGGCGCTGTAGCTCATGATCGGCAGCAGGTCGTGCCCGGCGGCATCGAGCGCGGCACGCAGTGCGGCGACGCGCCCGTCGTTCATGTCGCTCGGGGCGATGCCGCCGGCTCCGGCCGCGGCATAGGCGAGTGCAAGCCCCGCGAGCGCCTCGAGGCTCGCGGGCAGGTCCTGTTCGCCACGCGCATCGTGCAGGCAGCAGTGGCCGTCCGCGGTGTAGCTGCAGAGGCAGGTGTCGAGCCACAG
>JADYZO010000069.1 GCA_020853135.1 Gammaproteobacteria bacterium | reverse complement strand
GGGTGCTCGTCGAGGAGCGTGGCCACCGCCTCGATGGGCGGCAGGTCCGCCGGCGGCGGAAATTCGGCGGCCGGCAGGGTGCCGGCCAGCAGGAGCGCGATCCAGACACTGTGCCGGCTCATGCCAGCCTCCCCATCCCGGTCACGGGCGTGATCCAGTAGATGACATCAGGCGCCGGCAGGGCGGTCTTCAGGCTGTCGACGAGCCGCTGCGCGAGGTCGGCCTCCAGCACCACCTGCACCTCGCAGCGGTCGGCGCGCCCGCGCACCTCCTCCTGCACGCTCAGGGCCCCGGCCCGCGTGCCATGGCCCTCGGCACGCGCCAGGGTGAAGCCCGTCGTCAGTTCCGGATGCGCCAGCAGGCCCTCCACCAGCGCTTCCTCCAGCTGGCGCGGTGCGACCAGCGTCAGTTGCACCAGGCTCATTTCAGGTCACCTCCCAGGATGAAGCGCCGGTAGAGCACCGGCAGCAGCACGAGCGTCAGCGCAGTCGACGACACCAGCCCGCCGACCACCACGATCGCCAGCGGCTTCTGGATCTCCGAGCCCGGCCCCGTGGCCAGCAGCAGCGGCACCAGGCCGAAGGCGGTGATGCTCGCGGTCATCAGTACCGGGCGCAGCCGGCGCAGCGCGCCATCGCGCACCACGCTGGTTGCGGGCAGGCCCTGCCCGGCCAGCTGGTTGAAGTAGCTGACCATCACCACGCCGTTGAGCACCGCGATGCCGAGCAGCGCGATGAAGCCCACCGAGGCCGGCACCGACAGGTACTCCCCGCTGATGAAGAGGGCCGCCACGCCGCCCACCAGCGCGAAGGGCACGTTGGCCAGCACCAGCGCGGCCTGCCTGACCGAGTGGAAGGTGGTGAACAGCAGGGCGAAGATCAGCGCCAGCGAAACGGGCACGACAAGGGCGAGGCGGGCCGCGGCGCGCTGCTGGTTCTCGAACTGGCCGGAGTAGACCACGTGGTAGCCCTCCGGCAGCTGCAGCTCCTTGCCGATGCGCGCGCGCACCTCGTCGACGAAGCCGACCAGGTCCCGGTCGGCGACATTGCTCTGCACCGTCACGTAACGCGCGGCATTCTCGCGGTTGATCCCCACCGGGCCGTCGGTGCGCTCGAGCCGGGTCACCTCGCGCAGTGGGATAGCGGTGCCGCCCGGCGTCGGGATACGCAGGGCCTCGAACAGCGCCGGCGACATGCGCACTTCCTCGCCTGCCCGCAGCACCAGCGGCGTGCGCCGGATTCCCTCCTGGACGATGCCGAGGCGCACGCCCTCGAGCTGGGCCTTGAGGAAGGCAGCGACATCGTCGACGGTGAGGCCGTGGCGGCCCGCCGCCATGCGGTCCACCCGGGCCTGCAGGTACTGCACGCCCTCGTTCTTCTTGCTGAGGACGTCCTGCGCTCCGGGCACCGAGCCGATGATCGCCTCCACCTGTTCGGCGAGGCGGTTGAGCGTGGCGATGTCCGTGCCGAAGATCTTCACCGCCAGGTCCCCGCGGCTGCCGGTCAGCATCTCCGAGACACGCATGTCGATGGGCTGGGTGAAGGCGAAGTTGACGCCCGGGAAGCCCGCCATCACCTGGCGGATCTCCTCCGTCAGCCATTCCTTGTCCGGCCGCCGCCACTCGTCGCGCGGCTTCAGGAGCAGGTAGCCGTCGGTCTCGTTGAGGCCCATGGGGTCGAGGCCGATCTCGTCGGAGCCTGCCCGCGCCACCGCACCGGTGACCTCGGGCACATGCTGCATGATTGCGCGCTGCACCTTGAGGTCGATGTCGAGGCTTTCCTCGAGACTGATGGAGGGCAGCTTCTCCAGCTGCAGCAGCAGGTCGCCCTCATCCAGCGTCGGCATGAAGGACTTGCCGATGAAGGGAAAGAGCACGGCAGCCAGGGCCAGCAGGCCGACGGCGGCGATCATCACCGGGCGGGTCCGCGCGAGCGCGAAGTCCAGCAGCGGGGTGTAGAGCCGCACCGCCTGGCGCAGCAGCCAGGGATCCTCGTGGGCACCCGCTGCCATCAGCCAGGAGGCGAGCACCGGCACCACGGTGAGGGACAGCACCAGCGCCGCGCCCAGGGCGAAGACGATGGTGAGCGCCACCGGCACGAACAGCTTGCCCTCGATGCCCTCGAGCGTCAGCAACGGCATGAACACGATCATGATGATCAGCACGCCGGAGACCACCGGCGTGCCCACCTCGCGCACCGCACGGAACACCTGGTGCAGCTTGCTCTGGCGGCTGTCGTCGTGGGCCAGGTGCGTGACGATGTTCTCGACCACCACCACCGCCCCGTCCACCAGCATGCCGATGGCGATGGCCAGCCCGCCGAGGCTCATGAGGTTGGCCGAGAGGCCCACCTGGCGCATCAGTACGAAGGTAGCCAGCGCAGCCAGCGGCAGCGTCAGCGCCACGGTGAGGGCAGCCCGGACATTGCCGAGGAAGAGAAACAGCAGGATCAGCACCAGCACGGTGGCTTCGAGCAGGGCGTTGGACACCGTGCCGACGGCGTGCTCGACCAGCACGGAACGGTCGTAGAACGGACGGATGGTCACGCCCCCGGGCAGCGTGGGCGCGATCTCGGCGAGGCGGGCCTCGACGGCAGCGGTCACCTGCTGCGCATTGGCCCCGCGCAGGGCGAGCACCAGGCCCTCGACCGTCTCGCCCTCGCCGTTGTGGGTCACGCCGCCATAACGGGTGAGCGCACCGAGGCGCACGGTGGCCACATCGGCCACGCGCACCGGCACGCCGGCGACATCCTTGACCACGATGCTGGCCAGCTGCTGCAGGTTCTGCACGGCGCCCTCGACCCGCAGCAGCCAGACCTCCTCGCCATCGGTCAGCCGGCCCGCGCCATCGTTGCGGTTGCTGGCATGGATGGCCTCGGCCAGTTCGGTGAGCGTGACGCCGCGCGCGCTCATGGCCGAGTTGTCCGGCGCCACCTCGAAGGTCTTCACCATGCCGCCGAGCGAATTGACGTCGGCGACGCCGGGCAGGGTGCGCAGCTGCGGGCGGATCACCCAGTCGAGCAACGCGCGCCGCTCGGCGAGGCTGAGGGCCTCGCCCTCGATGGTGAACATGTACACATCGGACAGCGGCGTGGTGATGGGCGCCAGGCCGCCGGTGACGCCATCGGGCAGGTCTGCCAGCACATTGTTCAGGCGCTCGGCCACCTGGGTGCGTGCCCAGTAGATGTCGGCCTTGTCCTCGAAGTCCACGGTGATGTCGGTGAGCCCGTATTTCGAGATCGAACGCAGGATGCGCTGGCGCGGAATGCCCAGCATCTCGGTCTCGATGGGTGCGGCAATGCGCGCCTCGACTTCCTCCGGCGTCATGCCCGGCGCCTTGAGGATGATCTTCACCTGGGTGGTGGAGATGTCCGGGAAGGCATCGATCGGCAGCGCGCGCCAGGCCTGCACGCCCGCCCCGATCAGCAGCAGCGTCAGGCCCAGCACCAGCAGACGCTGGGTGAGCGAGAACTCGATCAGCCGATCGATCATTTACTCGCCTCCCATGCCCTGCCAGGCCGCCTTGACCGCGGCGACGCCCTCCACCACCACGCGCTCGGCGCCGGTGAAGGGCGCCGCCACCGCCGCGGACTGCGCGGTGCGCGAGAGCACCTGCACCGCGGCCGGTGCGAAACCTTCGGGACGTTCGACGAACACCCAGTCCCTGCCGCCCTGGCTGACGAGGGCGCGGATCGGCACCCGCCACTGGCGCTCGCCGGTGGGTCCCTCGATGCTGGCCGTCACCTGCTGGTTGAGGCGCAGTGCACCGCCCGGATTGGCGACCTGGGCGCGGATGACCACCGACTGCGCGGCGCTGACGCTGCTGCCCACGACGAGGACCGTGCCCTGCGCGCCGGTGCCGGGCACGGTGACCTTCTGGCCGGGCCCGACCCGCGCCGCGGTGTCCACCGGGGCCTGGATCTCGAGCCAGAGGGTGCCGAGGCTGGCGATGCGCACCAGCGGGGCCGCCGCCTCCACGCGCCCGCCGGTCACGGCCGGCACCTCGAGCACGGTGCCGGCGATGGGTGCCGCGAGGTTGACGCTGTCGCCGAGGCCTTCACCCTGTTCGGCGGCGGCCACCTCGGCCGGCGAGAAGCCCATGAGGCGCAGCGAGGCGCGTCGCTCGGCGAGGTGGGCCCGCGCCTGGGTCAGCGCGCCACGGGTGGCCTGGACCCGCGACTCGGCGACGATGCCCTCGGCGAAGAGCGCCTCGTCGCGCTTCGCCGACTCCTCCGCGAGCCGCGCCTGCACCGCCGCCGCCGCCGTATCGCGCTGGGCGGCCGCCAGTTCCTCGCTGCGCAGTGCCACCAGCGGCTGCCCGGCCTTGACGCTGTCACCCAGCGCGACCAGCACGCGCGAGACCATGCCGGCCACCGGCGCGGCGACCACCCGCTCGCGATCGGGCGGCACCCGCACCGTGGCCGGCAGGCCGACGGCCGCGGCACCCGCATCGGCGGACAGCGGCGCGGTCACGATGCCGAGCGAGGCGCGCTGGCCGGCATTGATGGCCACCAGCGCATCCTCGGCATGCACGGCAGCGGCGAGGAACAGGACGGGAATGGCGAACGAACGGTGCATCACAAGCTCCTGGGTTGGCGGCGGCGCCGTCCGGCGGACGGTGCATGCTGCCCGAAGACGGGCCCGCGCGGGGCGGGGTCAGGCGCAGGCCAGGTCCTGCGGAGGGCGGTCGTGCACCGGGGGGATGTGCGAGGCGTGATCCCTGGCGGCCGCCGGTTCGGGCTGGCCAGCGTGAGCGCTGCCGGCCGGCACCCCGGAATCCAGGATGAGCAGCGAGGGCAGTTGCTGGCAGTGATGGCAGTGGCGCAGGCCCTGGTCGCCATCGGGCTGCCCGGCATCGGACCCGCCGCCGCTGCCCGCCGCATCGCCGGCCGGGTGGCCGCCGAAGTGCAGGAAGGCCGCTCCATCCGCATCCCCGGGGTGCGCATGCACGCTGGCCATCGCCCAGCTGTACTGCAGGGGCAGGAGGCACATCAGGAGGATGGCGATGGCACGCTGCGTGGGCCGGATCGGCATGGCGGTTGTCGTCAGGGCACTGCGGCGGATGTTACCGGCATTCCTGCCGGCCGGTCAGCCCTGCGGCCATCTGCCACGGCCTGCTAGGCCTTGCCCCGGCGGTTGCGGCCGCGCGGCGCATCGGGCAGGCCGGTGTGCTGGGTGCGGAAGGGCCGCCCGTGGACCGGCTGGCGCCGGCCCTCGTGCTGCTGGCCGGTGCCGGCCGGCTGCCAGGCCGGCACCAGCTGGTGGGGCGCGTTGCCGATGAGGTCGGCGCGACCCATGCGGCGCAGCGCCTCGCGCAGCAGCGGCCAGTTCTCCGGGTCGTGGTAGCGCAGGAAGGCCTTGTGCAGGCGGCGCAGCTTCAGCCCCTTCGGGATGCGCACCCGCTCGCCATCACGCGTGATCCCGCGCAGCGGGTTGCGCCCGGAGTAGTACATCGCGGTCGCGGTGGACATGGGCGAGGGCAGGAAGGCCTGCACCTGGTCGGCGCGGTAGTTGTTCTGCTTGAGCCAGAGCGCGAGTTCCAGCATGTCCTCCTCGCTGGTGCCCGGGTGCGCGGCGATGAAGTACGGGATGAGGTACTGCTCCTTGCCGGCCTCGGCCGAGTACTTCGCGAAGAGCTCCCGGAAGCGGTAATAGGCGCCGATCCCGGGCTTCATCATCTTCGACAGCGGGCCCTCCGACACCGCCTCCGGGGCGATCTTCAGGTAGCCGCCGACATGGTGCTGCGCGAGTTCCTTCACGTACTCCGGCGAGCGGATGGCGAGGTCGTAGCGCACGCCGGAGGCGATCAGCACCTTGCGCACGCCGGGCAGCTCGCGCGCCTTGCGGTAGAGGCGGATCAGCGCGGAGTGGTCGGTGCTCATGTTGGGGCAGATGGTCGGGTAGACGCAGGAGGGCTTGCGGCAGGCGGCCTCGATCGAGCGGCTGCGGCAGGCCAGCCGGTACATGTTCGCCGTGGGGCCACCCAGATCGGAGACGATGCCGGTGAACTCCGGCATGGTGTCGCGCATCTTCCCGATCTCGCGCAGCACGGACTTCTCCGACCGGCTCTGGATGATGCGCCCCTCGTGCTCGGTGATGGAGCAGAAGGTGCAGCCACCGAAGCAGCCGCGCTGGATGGCGACCGAGAAGCGGATCATTTCCCAGGCCGGTATCTTCGCGCTCCCGTAGGCGGGGTGCGGCCGGCGCTGGAACGGCAGCTCGTAGAGCGCATCCATCTCCGGGGTGGTGAGCGGGATGGGCGGCGGGTTGAGCCAGACATCGACATCGCCGTGGCGCTGGACGAGCGCGCGCGCGTTGCCGGGGTTGGATTCCAGGTGCAGGATGCGCGAGGCATGGGCGTAGAGGACGGGGTCCTCGAGCACCTGCTGGTAGCCGGGGATGCGGATGACGCTGCGACTGCGCTCGGCCGCGCCGACCTCGCGCTGGGAGTGCACGACGCGGTGGCCGGCGGCCTGGGCTGACGCGGGCGATCGGGCCGCCGGCTGGGCGGGCCCCGGGATGGCCACCTCCTCCTGCCTGAAGTCGTCGGCGACCACCCCGGGGCCCGCTTCGACGGCAGCGGGTGCGCTGCTGCGCGCCACCGCTTCGACAAGCAGGGAATCCGTGCGAGTGGCGTCAGC
>JADYZO010000068.1 GCA_020853135.1 Gammaproteobacteria bacterium | reverse complement strand
TTCGATCTCAACGTCCGACCGAGAAAATCGCTGGGCTGGAAGTGCCCTCTCGAGCTGTTCATGCCCGAATCCTTCAACTACGAATCCTACTACCGAAAAAACGTTGCGCTTCCGACTTGAAACCGCCCCCTGTAGCGGAAGAAAATAAGTCTGACACCTTTTCCTATCGGGCGGTGTTGTGCAGCTGGATGACGCCGGGCACCGCCGGCTCGGTGGTGACCAGCGGCCGGTCGGTCTTGACGAAGGCGAGGCGTTCGCCGTTGCTCTTCACCCGGACCAGTTCGCCGAGCATCAGCAGGATGCTGGTGGTGTAGCGCTGGGCGTCCACCGGGGACATCTTGCGCACCGAGGCGTGCACCGCGCTCTCGCCGTTGGTGGGTCCCACGGCCGTCAGGGCCTCGCGCAGCGAGGTGAACTTCTGGCGGATCGAATCCGGCACGTCCTCCTCGTGCAGGTCCTCCAGGTGTTCCTTGTAGGCGCTGACGAGCCGCTGCTTGATCGGGCCATCGCCCGACAGGCTGCGGACGGCGGAAAAAAATCGGTCAGAAAGCTGGCACATGGGACCCTCTGGGAATCGTGCTCTGGACTGCGGGCCTTTCGACGTCCGCCGGCCGTGACCGGCGCCTTCTTGGTGGCTCGCAGACCGGGTCTGCTCAGGGGGGGCAATATAGAGGATGGCAGGCGGAAAAGCCAAGGACGGCGGGGTGGTTCTGTGACGAAGTTCAGGCTTCGTCGCATCGCAAAATGGAAAAGGTGTCTGACTTATTTTTGTCGGGTGCCTGACTGGGAAAAGGTGCCTGACTTATTTTCATCAGACTACAGCTCAGCCCAGGTGCCTTCACAAGAAAATAAGTCAGGCACCTTTTCCCAGTCAGACACCTTTTCCGACACCTTCCCGGGGCACCTTTTTGTCCTGCCGTGGTGGCGTCACCACAGTCCTGGCCAAGATGCAATAAGTATTTGACGTGGCGGCGCATCGATATTAGCTTGGGCGTCGATTCGTCGGCCGCCTGGGTCCGGAGACCGTGCGGCGGCCATCACCGCGATTGGACAGGGGGAGGTCCATCATGCCTTTCACACATCGTTCACCGGGGCGGGTCACCCGCCCATGGGCCAGCCGGCTGGGACTGGCGCTGGCCACCGCCGGATTGGCCGTCGGCATCGGCACGAGCGCCGTGGCTGACGAACTCACCGAGATCATCGTCACCGCGCGCCAGCGCGCCGAGTCGGTCAAGGACGTGCCAGCCACCATCGACGTGCTCTCCGCCAGGGCCATCGAGGACGCCGGCGTCCAGCGCGCGCGCGACTTCATCGCCCTGACGCCCGGCGTCTCCATCGTCAACGCGGCGGAGGTGGCCGACAGCCAGGTGAACATCCGCGGCATCAACGGCGCACGCGATGCCGAGACCAACTACGCGCTGGTCATCGACGGCATCCTCATGACGAACCCCGCGGCGCTCAACCGCGAATACACCAACCTCAAGCAGATCGAGGTCATGAAGGGGCCGCAGGGCGCCATCTACGGGCGCAACGCCGCGGCCGGCGCCTTCATCATCACCACGCAGAAGCCCGGCGATACCCTGGCCGGCAACGTGAAGGCCAGCCTGTCCCAGGACAACACCCGGGTGCTCTCCGGCATGGTGGGCGGACCGATGGCCGACAACCTGAAGTGGAGCCTCGAGGCCGACTATCGCGATACCGACGGCTTCTACAGGAACGTCGACACCGGCAATCGCTACCCGAGCCAGTACTACCCCGATCCGGGCTGCAAGGACTGCGTGGACTACTTCCGCGGCTGGAACGTCGGCGGGCGGCTGATCTGGGACATCAACCCCAACGCCAGCCTCGACACCAAGGTGCGCTACGGCGAGGTCGACGGCGCCTCGATCACGTTCAACTCGGTGTTCCACCTGCCCCTGCCTGTCGTCTACGGCTTCGACAAGGCGTTCTTCGAGAACGACAACGATCACCAGTTCAGGTTCAACCCCAACATCAAGCCCTTCAACAACCAGGACGCCTTCGAGCTCTCCACGAAGCTCAACTATGACCTCGGCTGGGCGGACCTCACCGCCTGGGCCCTGTACAGCGACATCCAGAACGACCTCGGCGCGGATGGCACCAGCGGCGCATTCGGGTTCTTCTTTGGCGACGCGCGCTGCCAGGCCTCCACCGCGGCCCTGCAGAATTTCCCGGTCAATCCGCCACAGGTCATCGGGGCAACGCCCGGCACTTCCGTGTTCGGTGCCTACACGCCGACCTCCTGCGACGGCACCCAGTACCAGGTGCGCGACCAGAAGGACTACTCCTTCGAGGTCCGGCTGGCCTCCAAGAGCGACCAGCCCCTGCGCTGGCTGGGCGGCCTGTACTACCTCAACATCGACCGCGAGGTCGGCGTGAACACCGGTCTCGACACCGGCGCGGGCATCGTCAAGAGCCTGTACACCACCGATCCCGCCAACCCGACCCAGCAGCTGGTCGACGACCAGTTCTCGACCGACGTTTACGCCGTGTTCGGCCAGCTGGCCTACGACATCACCGACACCGTCGAGGCCTCGCTGGCTCTGCGCTATGACCGCGAGGAGCGCAAGGTCCACAACAAGGTGCCTGCCGGCGCGACGACGACCTTCATCGACACCTGCCTCGACGTGGCCAGTCCCGATCCGATTAACCCCGGCCTCTGCGGCGGGCAGTCCATCAGCGACAAGAAGAAGACCTTCGAGCAGCTCGAGCCCAAGCTGGCGCTGACCTGGGATGCCAGCGATGCCATCACCGCCTTCGCCAGCGTCGGCGTGGGCTTCAAGAGCGGCGGCTTCAACAGCCAGGGCTCGTGGGCCACGGTCAACGGCTTCATCAACAACGCGGTGGTCGCCGGCTTCCCGTCCTTCTGCGGCAGCCACAGCCCCTGCACGCCGGTCAGCATCAGCGACGACTACAAGAAGGAGACCTCGCTGGCCTGGGAATTGGGCGCCAAGACCAGCTGGCTCGACAACCGCCTGCGCATCAACACCTCGGTGTACTACACCGACGTCGATGACATGCAGTTCTTCGAGTTCTACGTGGGCCCGTTCGGACTGCTGCGCGTGGTGTCCAACATCGACAGGGTCAGGCTCTCCGGCGTCGAAGTGGGCATCAACTGGACGGCCACGGACTGGCTCGAGCTGTACGCTGGCGGCAACCGGACCCTCAGCAAGATCAAGGAGAACCGCGCACGGCCCGATACCGTGGGCAACTCCTCCCCGCTCACGCCCAACTGGACGGCCGATGCCGGTGCGCGCTTCACCTGGCCGATCGCCGATTCGGGCCTCGACTTCATCGCCAACGTTGATGTCACCGCCGTCGGCAAGACCTGGTTCCACACGGTCCAGGACCAGATGCGGCCCACGCTGTGGTCGCTGTTCGGCTACGGCCCCGGCGACCTCTCCGTGACCCAGCGCGACGCCTATACCCTGGTCAACGCCCGCGTCGGCGTCCAGGGCAGGAACTGGTCGGTGATGGCCATCGGGCGCAACATTTTCGACAAGAAGTACATCGAGGAGATCATCCCCGCGCCCGAGTTCGGCGGCACCTTCGACCACCCGGGTACCCGCAGCCGCTTCGGCGTGGAGGCCACTTACAAGTTCTGAGCCGACCCGCGGTCTGGACTCACAAAAGGGGCTCCCGCAAGGGGGCCCTTTTTCGTTGGAAGGTGCCTGGAAATGCGAAAAGGTGTCTGACTTATTTTCTGCTGGCTGGCCGATTCATCCCCTGTAGCGGAAGAAAATAAGTCAGACACCTTTTCCCGAGTCAGACACCTTTTCCAGGCACCTCTTCGAAAATAAGTCTGACACCTTTAATCTGGCAGAATGGTGCGGGTTTCTGGGGCGGGGCATGCCAGCATCATGACGGACACAGCTGAGACGGGCGGCAGGGACTTCATCCGGCAGATCGTCGCCGACGACCTCGCCAGCGGGCGGCACAAGGCGGTCGTCACGCGCTTCCCGCCCGAGCCCAATGGCTACCTGCACATCGGCCATGCCAAGAGCATCTGCCTGAACTTCGGCATCGCCGCGGAGTTCGCCGGCCAGTGCTACCTGCGCATGGATGACACCAACCCCATCAGGGAAGAGCAGCACTACGTCGATGCCATCATCGAGGGGGTGCACTGGCTCGGCTTCGACTGGGGGCCGCGCCTCACCCATGCCTCGGACTACTTCGAGGCCTTCCACGACTGCGCGGTGCAGCTGATCCGGGCGGGGAAGGCCTACGTCGACGGGCTCTCCGCCGAGCAGATCCGCGAGTACCGCGGCACCCTCACCGAGCCCGGCCGGCCGAGTCCGGACCGCGCGCGGCCGGTGGCGGAGAACCTCGAGCTTTTCAGGCGCATGCGCGCCGGCGAGTTCGCCGACGGCCAGTACGTGCTGCGGGCGAAGATCGACATGGCCTCGCCGAACATGAACCTGCGCGACCCGACGCTCTACCGCATCCGCCGCGCGCAGCACC
>JADYZO010000067.1 GCA_020853135.1 Gammaproteobacteria bacterium | reverse complement strand
CCCAGCGACTTCCTGCCCGGCAACAAGATGGTCTTCGTCGGCATCCAGAATCCGCAGGATCGCGCCAACATCATCGCCTACATCCAGCAGGAGACGGCGAAGGTGGCGGCACAGTAATCGCGCGTACCGCTGCGGCCGGCTCACCGGACCGCGAAGCGTTCCAGGGCGACCACGGCCCAGGCCGCAGCGGCCAGCAGCAGGCTGAGGAAGACGGCGGCCGATCCCAGATCCTTGGCGCGGCCGGACAGCTCGTGGAGTTCGGGCCCGATCCGGTCGACGACGGCTTCGATCGCGGAATTGAGCAGTTCGACGACCAGCACCAGCAGGCAGGAACCGAGCAGCAGCAGGCGCTGGAGCGACGTCTCGCCCAGCCAGAACGCCAGGGGCGCGAGGACCAGTGCCAGCACCACCTCCTGCCGGAACGCCGCTTCGTGCCGCCAGGCCGCGCGCAGCCCGGCCAGCGAGTAGCCGGTGGCGGCGAGGAGGCGGCGGATGCCGCGCCGGTCGCTTTTGGGCATTTCTGCTTACCTCACCGGACCTGCCGGATTGTCGGGGTGCCACGGCGGCGCATCATAGCAATCCTGCAGCCGGGCGACGGCTGGCGTTGCCCGCCCCGCCCGGCGGGATTCCCGCTGCCCGGCGCTTGAGGTGGAGGCTGTAACTGGTTTGTAATGGAATCCTGCTCAAATCAGCCCGCATGAGGGTGAGTGCACGATCCATGGCTCCGCGGAAGGTCCTGATCGTCGAAGACGAGGCGCCCATCCGTCAGATGATCGCCTTCAATCTCAGCCGGGCCGGGTTCGACGTGGAGCAGGTGGCTGACTGCTCTGCGGCGCGCAGCCGGATCGCCGACACCCCCCCCGACCTCGTGCTCGTCGACTGGATGCTCCCGGACGCCAGCGGTCTGGAACTGACGCGTGCCCTGCGGCGCGATGAGGCGAGCCGGTCACTCCCCGTCATCATGCTGACCGCCAGGGCTGCGGAAAGCGACAAGGTCATCGGCCTGGAGAGCGGCGCTGATGACTACATCACCAAGCCGTTCTCCGGCCGGGAGCTGGTGGCCCGCGTCAATGCAGTCCTGCGGCGTGCGGCTGGCGCCGAAGCAGGTTCCCTGGAGATTGGCGAGCTGCGCCTGGATCCGGTGAGCCATCGCGTCCACGCCGGCCCCGCCGAGGTTGCCCTCGGGCCGACCGAGTACCGCCTGCTCAAGTTCCTGATGGAGAACCAGGAGCGTGTCTTCAGTCGCGGGCAATTGCTCGACAAGGTCTGGGGCCGCAACGTCTACGTCGAGGAGCGCACCGTGGATGTGCACGTGCGCCGCCTGCGCCAGGCCCTCGAGCCCTTCGCGGCGGATCGCCACGTGCAGACCGTGAGGGGCGCGGGCTACCGCCTCTCGGCGGGCTAGGCGCCGCGCCCGCCCGGCATGCCGCCCGCCTGGACTTCCGAACTGCTGCGGCTCGCGGGCCTCCTCGCGGCAGGCGCCCTCATCGGCGGGCTCTACGATCATGTCCTCCTCGGCGTGTTGCTGGTGGCACTGGCCTGCCTTGGCTGGCACCTCTACAACCTCTACCGCCTCGATGACTGGCTGCGGACCGGCCGGCTCGACGTGGTCCCGGACGGCTCCGGCGTGTGGCCGCCGGTCTTCGCCCGCATCGAGTACATCCGCGAGAAGTCCCGGCGGCGTCGGCGTCGCTGGCGGCAGCTGGTGCGGGAGCTGCGGGCCTCGGCCGGGACGTTCCCCGATGGCGGTGTACTTCTCAACGAGAACTTCGAGATCGTGAGCTTCAACGCCGCTGCCGAGCGCCTGCTGTCCCTGAAGAAGCTGTGGGACCGCGGCCAGCGCATCGAGAACCTGCTGCGCCATCCGGACTTCGTCGCCTACATCGCCGCAGGCGATTTCAGCCGCACCATCGAGCTGCCGGCGCCGGCCGGGGGCGATGCCTGGGTATCCTGCCTGGTGGTCCCGTACGGGCCGGACCAGCGCCTGCTGCTGGTGCGTGACATCACCGCCACGATCCGCATGGATCGCACCCGCCGCGACTTTGTCGCCAACGCTTCCCATGAGCTGCGCACCCCGCTGACCGTCATCACCGGATACCTCGATGCCCTCGCCGAGGATGTGGGGGCGCCAGCCGGCTGGCACGCGCCGCTGGCGGAGATGCGCAGCCAGTCGGCCCGCATGGCCCGCCTGCTGGACGATCTGCTGGAGCTGTCGCACCTGGAGTCTGCCGGGCCTCGTGGGCTCGAGCGGGCGGTGGACATCGGTGCGCTGCTGGAGTCGGCACGGCGCGAGGCGATGGCGATGCCGGACCATCCCCGGCGGGTCGAGGTCGAGGTTGGCAGCCAGGCCCGCGTTCTCGGTGATCCGCTGGAACTTCACTCGGTGGTTTCCAACCTGGTGTCCAACGCCGTGCGCTACACGCCCCCGGAGGGGGCGGTGCGCATCGGCTGGCATGCGGACCCGGCCGGTGGCCACCTGGTCGTCGCAGACACCGGCATCGGCATTGCGGAGGAGGACATCCCGCGGATCACCGAGCGCTTCTACCGCACCGACCGCGGCCGGGCGCGCCAGAAGGGCGGTACGGGCCTCGGTCTCGCCATCGTGAAGCACTGCCTGCGTCGCCACGAGGCCGAACTCGAGATCCGCAGCCGGCCCGGCGAAGGCAGCACGTTCACCTGTCATTTTCCCCCGCACCGGCTTGCCCTATCCTGACTCTTCCTGATGCACGGGTCTGTGCGCCCGGGTGAGGTAACCATGGAAACCGAACGTTTCAGCCACCACATCTCCCGCCGCTTCAACGAGGAGCTCGAGCACGTGCGCAGCGAGGTGCTGCGCATGGGCGGGCTGGTCGAGCAGCACCTCGACGTGGCCATCCAGGCCATCATCGCGGGGGACAGCGAGATGGCGCTGCAGATCGCATCCGAGGACTACAAGATCAACCGCATGGAGGTGGCCATCGACGAAGAGTGTACGAAGATCATCGCCACGCGCGGACCGACCGCTGCCGACCTGCGCCTGGTCATCGCCGTGATCAAGACCATCACCGATCTGGAGCGCATCGGCGACGAGGCGCGCAAGATCGCCACCCTGGCGGCCCGTCTCGCGGCCGTGGCGCAGGACCGTGGCGAGCACCGTGAACTGGAGTTGCTGACCGGGCATGTCCAGGAGATGGTGCATGACGCCCTTGACGCATTCTCGCGCCTGGATGCCCGCGATGCGCTGGCCGTGGTGGAGCAGGACAAGCTGGTGGATGAGCAATACGACATGATCAGCCGCCAGTGCATCACCCGCATGATGGAAGATCCCCACACCATCCGCCGGTTCCTCGACGTGACCTGGGTCGCGCGGGCACTGGAGCGTATCGGCGACCACGCCACGAACATCTCCGAGTACGTCGTCTACCTGGTCCACGGCAAGGACATCCGGCACGTCGGCATCGATGCGGCCAGGCAGGAAATCGGCCTCGGCTGAACCCTGCAATAATTCCTTAACGAAGCCCGCCTAGACTCACGGTATCCAAGGTCAACGCTCATCAGCAGAGGTCATCGTGAAGAGAGGCTCCAGGCGCACCATCCTGGCCACGGGTTTCGCCATCGCCGCCACCACGGTGGTGGCCTCACTGGCCATCGGCCAGGCCAGCCGGGACTACATCAGCATCGTGGGATCCTCCACGGTGTACCCGTTCGCCACCGTCGTTGCCGAGCAATTCGGCCGTGGCAGCCGGTTCAGGACGCCGAAGATCGAGTCTACTGGCACCGGCGGCGGACTCAAGCTGTTTTGTGGCGGTATCGGCGTGCAGTATCCGGATATCGTGAATGCCTCCCGCCGCATCAAGGCCAGCGAGTACGCCGAGTGCGCGAAGAACGGCGTCAGCGAGATCGTCGAGGTGAAGATCGGGTTCGATGGCATCGTGCTGGCCAACTCGGTGAAGTCGCCGCGGCTCAAGCTGACCCGCAAGGCGATCTTCCTGGCTCTTGCGAAGCAGGTGCCCGACCCGAGGGGTGGCGGCGCGCTGGTCGCCAATCCGTACAGGACCTGGAAGGATGTCGATCCATCGCTGCCGGATTCGCCCATCGAGGTCCTCGGTCCACCGCCCACCTCCGGCACCCGGGATGCCTT
>JADYZO010000066.1 GCA_020853135.1 Gammaproteobacteria bacterium | reverse complement strand
CCGAGCGAGCGCAGCCGGCTCACATCCAGCAGCTTGCGCGGCGTGCCGTCGGGGTAATCGGGATTGAAGCGGATGGCGCCGGTGTAGCCGACCACCTCGCGCACCAGTCCGGCGAGTTCGCCGATGGCGATGTCCTGCCCGCAGCCGACGTTGAGGTGCGATTGCATGGGGGTGGTCACCGCGGCGAGCTGCTCGCGCCCGAGTCCCATGACGAAGACGCAGGCGGCGGCGAGGTCGTCGACGTGCAGGAACTCGCGCCGCGGCTGGCCGCTGCCCCAGACCTCGACTTCCGGTGCGCCGGATTCGCGCGCCTCGTGGAACTTGCGCAGGAGGGCGGGCAGCACGTGGCTGCTGCGCAGGTCGAAGTTGTCCCCCGGGCCGTAGAGGTTGGTGGGCATGACGCTGCGGAAGTCCGTGCCGTGCTGGCGGTTGAAGGATTCGCAGAGCTTGATGCCGGCGATCTTGGCGATGGCATAGGGCTCGTTGGTGGGCTCGAGCAGCCCGCCGAGCAGCGCGGATTCGGGGATCGGCTGCGGGGCGAGCCGCGGGTAGATGCAGGAGCTGCCGAGGAACAGCAGGCGCTTCACGCCGGCGGCATGCGCGGCGTGGATCACCTGGGTCTGGATGGCGAGGTTGTCGTAGAGGAAGTCCGCGGGCAGCGACTGGTTGGCGAGGATGCCGCCGACGCGCGCTGCGGCGAGGAAGACGTATTCGGGTTTTTCCGCGGCGAAGAAGGCCCGCACCTGCTGCTGGTCGCGCAGGTCCAGGCCGCTGCGGGCCGGCAGCAGCAGCTGCCCGCAGCCGGCGGCCCGGAGGTGGCGGGTGATCGCCGAGCCCACCATGCCGCGGTGCCCGGCCACCCAGATGCGCGCGTCGCGCAGCTCCGGGGGCAGCGCCGCAGGGCTATTCATGCCGCTGGGGGACGGCATAGCCTTCGCGGGCCACCAGCGCGTCGCGCTCGGCGGCCTGCAGGTCGGCGGCCATCATCTCGCCGACCAGTTCGGCGAAGGAGGTGCGCGCCACCCAGCCGAGTTTCTCGCGGGCGCGGGTCGGGTCGCCGAGCAGGGTGTCCACCTCGGTGGGACGGAAGTAGCGCGGGTCGATGGCGATCACCACATCTCCCGCCCGGGGTCCGGCCGGCCAGTCCGGCGTGCTGGCCACGCGGCCGACCTCCTGCACGCCCCGGCCTTCCCAGGCGAGCGTGAGGCCGATATGGGCCGCGGCGCGTTCGATGAACTCCCGCACCGAGTACTGCCGCCCGGTGGCGATGACGAAGTCCTCCGCTGTGGGCTGCTGGAGCATGAGCCACTGGGCCTCGACGTAATCGCGTGCGTGGCCCCAGTCACGGCGGGCCTCGAGGTTGCCGAGGTGCAGGGTCTTCTGCAGGCCGGTGCGGATGCGGGCCAGGCCGCGGGTGATCTTGCGGGTGACGAAGGTCTCGCCGCGGATCGGGGATTCATGGTTGAACAGGATGCCGTTGCAGGCGTAGATGCCGTAGGCCTCGCGGTAGTTCACCGTGATCCAGTAGCCGTAGAGCTTGGCGGCCGCGTAGGGCGAGCGCGGGTAGAAGGGGGTGGTCTCGCGTTGCGGGGTTTCCTGCACCAGCCCGTAGAGCTCGGAGGTGGAGGCCTGGTAGAAGCGGGTCTTCTGCGTCAGGCCGAGGATGCGGATGGCCTCCAGCAGCCGCAGCACGCCCACCGCGTCCGCGTTGGCGGTGTACTCGGGGGTTTCGAAGGACACCGCCACGTGGCTCTGTGCCGCGAGGTTGTAGATCTCGTCGGGCTGCACGTCCTGGATCACGCGCATGAGGTTGGTGGCGTCGGTCAGGTCGCCGTAGTGCAGCCGCAGCCCGTCGCGGCTCTCGTGGGGGTCGCGGTACAGGTGGTCGATGCGATCCGTGTTGAAGCTCGAGGAGCGGCGCTTGATGCCGTGCACCTCGTAGCCCTTGTCGAGCAGGAATTCGGCGAGGTAGGCGCCATCCTGGCCGGTGACGCCGGTGATCAGGGCCTTTTTCTTCGTCATGCGTGCTCCGTGGCGTGGGCTGCCGGGCCCGGCAGCGGGGGCCGGCCGGGTAATATTACGGGCCATGCGTTACCGTCGCCACGCCTGTCTCTGGGGTGCCGCCTGGCTGCTCGCCGCCCTTCCCGCGCTGGCCATCGTCAATGGCACGGTGGTCAGCGAGACGCGGTTTGCCGGGCGCTACCCCTGGGCGGTGGCGCTCGTCGGCAATGGCTCGGGCGGGGTGTGTACCGCGCAGCTCATCGCCCCGGAGTGGGTGCTGACCGCGGCGCACTGCGCCGGCCTCGGCGTGCAGGCGCGGGTGGGTGCGAGCGACCGCGACCAGGCGCGCGTGGTGAAGGTCGCCGAGGCCTTCCGGCACCCCCGCTACGACAGCGAGGCGGGCACCTGGGACATCGGGCTGCTGCGCCTCGCCGAACCGGTGGCGGGGCCGGTGGTGACGCTGGCCACGGCCGCGGATGCCGGGGCGCTGCTGCGCGAGAAGGCCCTGGCGGCGATCGCCGGCTGGGGCAAGCGGGCGGCTGGGCTCGGCTTCTCGGTGCCGCTGGTGGAGTCCGAGGTGGAGCTGCGCGAGCTGCGCCGCGAGGAGTCGCGCTTCATCTTCATCGACCGGGCTTCCGGCCCCTGCGGCGGGGACAGCGGCGGGCCGCTGCTCCTGCGCCGGGCCGATGGCAGCCCCGTGCTGGTGGGCATCGCCAGCCGGGTGGCGGGCAACCTCTGCGCCCAGGGCGGGGGCATCAGCCTGTACGCGGACGTCGCCGCCGCGCGGGGCTTCATCGCCGCCCACGTGCCGGAGCTGGCGCGTTGACCGTGCCGGATGCTGGGCGTGCGCCGGGAACTGGTGCTCTCGCGCGGTCGGCATGGCTACATCGCCAGGTATCGCTGGCTGCCGACCGGGGACATCGTGCTGGTGCTCGCCGTCTGCCACCAGTGTGAGGCTGGCTTTCCCGGGGACTGAGGGCACCGGGGTCATTGGCCGGCGTGCGCATTCCCGGTATCCTGTGCCGCCTGCTGGAAACCCCGCCGAGGAAGCTCCCATGGCCGAGAAGAAAGAATTCGATCTGCTGATCAGGAACGTGCGCGTCGTGCGGCCGAATGCGGCCATGGTTGAGGATGCGGACATCGCCATCAGCAAGGGCAAGTTCGCGAAGATCGCCCCGGGCATCCCCGCGGCGAGCGCGAAGGAAGTGTTCGACGCGAAGAACCGGCTGGCCTTCCCCGGCCTCGTCGACCCGCACATGCACACCGGCATCTACTCGCCACTGGCCGAGGATGCGGTCACCGAGAGCCGCGCGGCCGCGCAGGGCGGCGTGACCTCGAGCCTCAACTACATGCGCACCGGCGGCTACTACCTCAACAAGGGCGGCCCCTACAAGCGCTTCTTCCCGGAGGTGCTCGACATCTCCGAGGGCAAGTTCCACGTGGACTACGCCTACCACCTCGCGCCGATGAGCCGGCAGCACATCCGCGAGATACCGATGCTGGTGAACGACTTCGGCGTCACCTCGTTCAAGATCTTCATGTTCTACGGCAGCCACGGGCTGCACGGCCGCTCGCAGAATCAGTCCGAGTTCCTGATGATCGGCCAGGACGAGAAGTACGACATCGCGCACTTCGAGTTCGTCATGCGCGGCATCAGGAAGGCCATGGAGAAGTACCCGGACAAGGCCGATGACATCTCGCTCAGCCTGCACTGCGAGACCGCCGAGATCATGTCCGCCTACACGAAGATGGTGGAGGAGGAGGGCACGCTGAAGGGCCTGGCGGCCTACAGCGCGGGGCGTCCGCCGCATTCCGAGGGCCTGGCGATCTTCATCGCCGCCTACCTCGCCAACGAGACCGACCTGCCGAACATCAACCTGCTGCACCTCACCTCGCGCAAGGCGGTGGTGGCGGCGCTGCAGATGGCCGCGGTGTTCCCGCACATCGACTTCCGCCGCGAGGTCACCATCGGCCACCTGATGCTCGACACCGACTCGCCCTGCGGCCCGCTCGCCAAGGTCAACCCGCCGATCCGCCCGCGTCCGGACGTGGAGTTCCTCTGGGAGAGCGTGATCGAGGGCGACATCGACTGGGTCTGCAGCGACCACGCCTGCTGCAAGCACGAGATGAAGGTCGATCCGCGCAAGCCGAAGGACATCTGGCTGGCGAAGTCCGGCTTCGGCGGCACCGAGTACCTGCTGCCCGCGCTGGTCACCGAGGGCCGCCGCCGCGGGCTGAGCTACAACCAGATGGCGAAGCTGACCAGCTACAACGCCGCCCGGCGCTTCGGCCTGGCGAGCAAGGGCGACATCGCCCCGGGGCTGGATGCGGACCTCGCCATCCTCGACCCCAACGAGACCTGGACGGTGCGCGCGGCGGAATCCGAGTCGGAGCAGGGCTATACGCCCTTCGAGGGCATGGAGCTCACCGCTGCGGTGAAGACCACCTTCCTGCGCGGCCAGCGCGTCTACGACGGCGGCAAGGTGATCGGCAAGGCCTCGGGCAAGTACCTCAGCCGACCGTACTGAGCTGCGGAAAAAGGTGTCAGACTTATTTTCCGGGAAAAGGTGTCAGACTTATTTTCTGCTGGCTGGCCGATTCATTCCCGGCGGGCTCTAAACTGAAGTGCAACACATTGACGAGGTTAATGTGTTGGCATGACCAAGAACTATCAGCATCTTTGTCTTGATGAACGAGCACACATCCGGTGGCTGTTGGAACGAGGGTTCACGCT
>JADYZO010000065.1 GCA_020853135.1 Gammaproteobacteria bacterium | reverse complement strand
CGCCGGGGCTGGTGCCCTCCTGCGCGGATGGCGGCGTGCTCGGCGTGCTGCCCGGGATCATCGGCACGCTGCAGGCACTGGAAGTGCTGAAGCTCATCCTCGGCGTGGGCGAGCCGCTCGTCGGCCGCCTGGTGCTGTTCGACGCGCTGGCTTTCCGCATGCGCGAGCTGGCGCTGCGCAGGGATCCCGGTTGCGCGGTTTGTGGCAGCGCGCCGACGGTCACCGCACCCATCGATTACGAGGCCTTCTGCGGCCTCCAGGCGGGGGAGGGCGCGGCCCGCGCCAGCCTGCCGGTCCTGGGCGTCGGGGAGCTGGTGGCGCGGCGGCGCGCGGGCACCGCGCCCGAGCTGCTCGACGTGCGCGAGGCCCATGAACTGGCGATCGCACGCATCCCCGATGCCCGGTCGCTGCCGCTGTCGGAGTTGCCGGCGCGGCTGCATGAACTGGATTCCGCCCGCGACTACGCCATTGTCTGCCATCACGGGCTGCGCAGCATCGAGGCCTACTACCTGCTCCACAAGGCCGGCTTCCGGCGCCTCTCGGTGCTGGAGGGCGGGGTGGATGCCTGGGCTGCAGGGATTGATCCTTCGCTGCCGCGCTATTAGCCCTGCGGCGCGCTAACATAGCGCCCCGGCGGCCGGGGCCGGGTCCGGCCGCCAGCCCGTTCCATCCTCCCGGCCGGCTCCAGAAGAACGACACCATGCTCCAGACCCTCAAGCCCGTCCCTCCCGACGCCCTGCTGGCCGTGACCGAGGCCTTCCGTGCCGACCCGAGCCGCGACAGGGTGGACCTCGGTGTCGGCGTCTACCGCGATGCGACCGGTATCACCCCGGTTCCGCGTGCGGTGCGCGCCGCCGAGCAGAAGATGCTCTCGCGCCAGGCGACCAAGGCCTACGTGGGGCAGGGCGGCAACCGTCCGTTCGCCGCCTTCATGGAAAAGCTCGCGCTTGGCGCGAATCATCCCGCCCTGCGCGATGGCCGCGTGGTGACGCTCCAGTCGGTGGGTGGCACCGGTGCGCTGCGCCTGGTGGCCGAGTTGATCCGGCTGTCCGGTTACACCGGCGCGGTGCAGGTGAGCAACCCGACCTGGGCCAACCACGTGCCGGTGCTGCAGGGTGCGGGCCTCGCCACCGCGGCCTACCCCTACTACGACATCCCGGCTGGCCGGCTGCTGGCCGGCCGCATGCTCGAGGCGCTCTCCGCCTGCGAGCCCGGCACCGTGGTGCTCCTGCACGGCTCCTGCCACAACCCCACCGGCGCGGACCCGGAGCCTGGCCACTGGGCGGAACTCGCCGAGGTCATGGCCCGGCGCCAGCTGGTGCCGTTCGTCGACCTTGCCTACCAGGGCCTTGGCCGTGGCCTCGATGCCGATGCCGCCGGCCTGCGCCTGCTCTGCGAGCGGCTGCCCGAGGTGCTGGTCGCGCTGTCCTGCTCGAAGACCTTCGGCCTCTACCGCGAGCGGGTGGGTGCGGTCATGTGCGTGGCGGAGAATGCCGCCGCTGCGGCCACCAGCATGAGCCACCTCCAGGCGCTGGCGCGGCGCAATTATTCGATGCCGCCCGATCATGGTGCGGCCATCGTCGCCGAGATCGCCAGCGACCCCGCGCTCCACGCCGACTGGCAGCAGGAACTCGACGACATGCGCGACCGTGTCAACGGCCTGCGCAAGTCGCTGGCAGGCGCGCTGCGCAGCGAGCTCGACAGCGGGCGTTTCGACTTCATCGAGCAGCAGGCGGGCATGTTCTCCATGCTCGGGCTGCCGAAGGACGCGGTGGAGCGGCTGCGCAACGAGCACCACATCTACACCGCACCCGACAGCCGGCTCAACGTCGCCGGGCTCTCCGGCAAGGAAATCGCGGCGGTGGCCCGCGCCATCGCCGCGGTGAGCCGGACCTGAATCCACGGACAACCCGAACGGAGATCCCCGACATGAAGCTCTATGGCTCCATTGCCTCGCCCTATGTCGCCCGCGTGGTCATGTACGCGAAGATCAAGGGCATCGACCTCCCCGCGCAGGAGACGCCCGGCGGCAGCCTGAAGTCGCCCGAGTACCTGAAGCTCAATCCCATCGGCAAGGTGCCGGCGCTGGAGGTCAACGGCCAGGCATTTGGCGAGTCGACGATCATCTGCGACTACCTCGAGGACACCCAGACCGCGAAGTCCGGCCTGCCGAAGGATCCGCTGGACCGCGCGCGCACCCGGCTCGTTGCGCGCATCGTCGACCTCTACATTGCCCAGCAGCTCGGGCCGTTCTTCCGCAACCTCAACCCCGCCACCCGCGATGCGGCGGCAGTGGAGGCGGCGGGCAAGGAGCTCGCCAAGGCCTATGGCTACGCCGAGCACGCCATGGGTCCGGGGCCGTTCTGCGTGGGCGCTGCCCCGACGCTGGGCGACTGCGCGCTGGCGCCGACGACGGTGCTGGTCCGCAAGATCATCGCCGGCGGGAAGTTCGACGTGGCCGATCCCGTCAGCACGCCGCGTCTCAAGGCCTGGTGGCAGGCCGTCGAGGGCAATGCGGATTGCAACGGCGTGCTGGCCGCGCACACCGCCGCGCTCGAGGCCTTCCTCAAGACGATGGCCGGGCGGCGCTGAGGCCGGCGCAGCGCGCCCGGCGCTCAGTCGGGCTGCTGGTCCTGTGCGGCTGCCGGTTCGCCCTTGCTCTTGCGGTCCGGCCGGGCCCCGTGGCGCTTGGATTTGTCCTGGCGCTTGCCGGCCAGGTCCTCGAGCTGGCGCCGGGCGGCGCGAAAGGCGTCGTTCAGCGCGATGTAGGCATCCTCGTGGCGCGGATCGCGCTCGGGATCGCGGGCGACGACGATCTCGCCCCCCGGCACGGCGAGCCGGATGTGGACGGTGAAGAGATTGCCCTGCCGGTGGTGCTGGTGGCGTGATTCCACGCTGACATCGCAGCTGATCAGCCGATCATAGAACTGCTCGAGCTTTTTCACATGCTCGCGGATGGCGGTCTCGACTGCCGCCGAAGGATCGATGCCGTGGAACCTGACTTGCAGGGCGCTCTGCATGGTGATCATCCTCTTGCCCGGTGCCATCCGGGCCTACGGTTTCCTTATATCCCGGCTGCGGTGAGGTCGTCCATGGGAAATTGCCGGGACAGCTGTGGTCATGGCCGGGGTGATGGCCTGGTGATTGTTCCGCCAGCGGATTTTGCGCCGGCATCCAGCCAGGCGCGCACGTCGCGTCCGGTCTCGGCGCCGGCTTCCTCCAGGGCGAGACGGCCCACCCCGGGGTAGACGATGAGCCGGGTATCGGCGGCCTCCGGCAACAGCCCCAGGAATTCCCGTGGCTGCCCGCCGGCCA
Organism: Gammaproteobacteria bacterium; assembly: GCA_020853135.1. Lineage (GTDB taxonomy): Bacteria > Pseudomonadota > Gammaproteobacteria > Steroidobacterales > QUBU01. Next base: position 3,054 of record JADYZO010000065.1, on the reverse strand, counting down.
CACCGGCATCAGCCTCGCCCCAGAGCAGCAGCACGGGCGCGTGGATGGCGCGCAGCGCGCCCTCGAGGTCATCCGGCCGTTGCTGGGCCAGCCGCCGGAGGGTGGCCTCGCGCTGGCCCTCGCGCATCCACAAGTCATGCCAGCGGTCGACCTGCGCGTCGGTGAGTCTGGCCGGGTCGCCGAACCCGCTCTCCAGCACCCGGACCACCAGCGCACGCGGCAGGATGTACTGCAGCAGCCAGGCCGCCTTGGGCACCTCGCCCGCCTGTTCCGGCTGTGCTTCATGGACCGGACCCGGGTCGAGCAGGATGAGTCGTTGCACCCGCTCGGGGTGCGTTGCAGCGTAGTGGATGGCGAGCCGTGCTCCGAAGGCTGTGCCGCCGAGGGTGAACTGGCGCAGGCCGAGGGCATCGACGAGCTTGCCGAGCAGCGCCAGGGTGCGTGCCTCGCTGTAGTCCCCGCTGGGGTCCGGGCCGGTGAGCCCGTGGCCGGCCAGGTCGAAGCGCACCACGCGGTAGCGATCCCTGAGCGCCTCCGCCCAGGGATCCCAGTCGATCAGGCTGGCGAAGTCCGCGTGGACCAGCACGATCGCGGGTCCGGAGCCCTCGTCGCGGAAGTGGATGCGGGCACCGTCGATATTGATGAATTTCGAGCCCGGACCTGCGTAGCGGGCCTCCAGCGTCGCGGCCGGGATGTCGCGGTAGGCCCACAGGGCTGCTGCCAGTGCAGCAAGGGCCAGGGTCAGGATGGCTGCCAGGGCTTTCATCAGGGATCGTGCCGGTTCCTGCCGTGATTGTAGCGGGCGGAATGAATTGACCACGGCCCGGCAAAAGCATACCGTGACGCCCGGCACGTTGGTGGCAGCATGTCGTCGCGTGCCGGACTATCAATCAATTGGAGTGTTTAATAAGTGGCTACCGGTACTGTGAAGTGGTTCAACGCCCAGAAGGGCTTCGGTTTCATTCAGCCGTCGGATGGCTCGAAGGACGTCTTCGTCCACATCAGCGCCGTCCAGGCGGCCGGGATGGCGACTCTGAACGAGGGCCAGCAGGTCTCGTTCGATGTCCTCACCGAGCGCGGCAAGCCTGCCGCCGGCAACCTGAAGGCTGCCTGAGGTTGCAGCTGCGCCGTAGGTGACCTGCGGTGCGCTGAACCCTGAAGCCCCGGCAATGCCGGGGCTTTTTTTGTCTGGGAAAAAGGTGTCTGACTTATTTTCCACAGGAAAAGGTGTCTGACTTATTTTCTTCCACTACAGGGGATTAATCGGCCAGCGAGCAGAAAATAAGTCAGACACCTTTTCCTGTGGAAAATAAGTCAGACACCTTTTTCCCTACGCCATCATGATCAGCGAAACCCTGCTGCGTGAACTGATCGCGGGACTGGCGCACTTCCTGCTGGCCATCCTGGCGACCGCGCACATCCTGCTGACCAAATCCGAGGTCCGCGCGGCAATCGGCTGGACGGGGCTGGTCTGGCTGGCCCCGATTTTCGGTCCGATCTCCTACCTCCTGTTCGGCATCAACCGCATCCGCCGTGCGGTGGGGCGGATGCGGCAGGTGCGCGGGACCCATGTCGTCGAGCATCCGGCAGCCCTGCGGCGGGACCCTGTCAGCGCCAGCACGCACCTGGTGCCGGCTGGCTGGCAGTCGCTGGTGAGGCTGACCGACAGGATTTCCGTTGAACCGCTCGAGGATGGCAACGCCATCGAGCCGTTGCTCGACGGGGACCAGGCCTATCCGGCCATGATCGAGGCGATCACGGGCGCCAGGCGCAGCATTTCGCTGGCCACCTACATCTTCGATCGCGGCGTGGTGGCCGATGAGTTCATGGCCGCGCTGGCCGCGGCGGTGGCCCGCGGGGTCGAGGTGCGGGTGCTCATCGACGGGCTGGGCGCCCGCTATTCCCGCCCGCCGATCATCGTCGAGCTGCAGCGGCGCGGCATACCTGTGGCGACCTTCATCCCCGTCCGCTTCCCGCTCCCGAACCCGTACGCCAACCTGCGCAATCACCGCAAGATCCTCGTGGTGGACGGGCACCTTGCCTTCACCGGCGGGCTCAATATCCGCGACGCCTGCCTGCTCTCGCGCGCCAGTCCATTTCCGACCCGCGATACCCACTTCCGGCTCCGCGGGCCGGTGGTGCATCACCTGCAGGACACCTTCGTTTTCGACTGGCGCTTCACCACCGGCGAACATCTCGTGGGCGAAACCTGGTTCCCGCCGCTGGCGTCGGCCGGCCCGATGGTCGCGCGTGGCATCGCCGACGGACCCGACGAGACCCGCGATGCGCTGCTCCTCACGCTGCTCGGTGCGCTCGCATCGGCGCGCGAGCGGGTGCAGATCATGACACCGTATTTCCTGCCCGATCCGCCGCTCATCGATGCCTTGCGCGTGGCTGCCCTGCGGGGGGTCCGCGTCGAGATACTCATTCCGGCGCGGGGCAACCTGCGCCTGGTCCAGTGGGCCCAGATGGCCCAGCTGCCGCCGGTGCTGCGCGGCGGATGCCAGGTCCTGCTCACGCGGGCGCCGTTCGACCACTCCAAGCTGATGGTGGTGGATGGAACCTGGGCGCTGATCGGTTCGGCGAACTGGGATCCCCGGTCACTGCGCCTGAATTTCGAGCACGTCGTCGAGTGCTACTCGACGGAATTCGCCAGTGCCATCGAGGCCATCATCGCGGCCAAGCGCGAGGGCTCGCACGAACTCACCCGCGTGGAGCTCAACGCCAGACCCCTGTGGCGCAAGCTGCGCGACGGCGCCGCCTGGCTGATGCAGCCCTACCTGTAAACGATGTCGAAAAGGTATCGGAAAAGGTGTCAGACATATTTTCTGCTTGGAAAAGGTGTCGGACTTATTTTCTTCCGCTTTAGGGGATGAATCGGCCGGCCAGCAGAAAATAAGTCCGACACCTTTTCCAAGCAGAAAACAGGCGGGCTCTAAACTGAAGTGCAACACATTGACGAGGTTAATGTGTTGGCATGACCAAGAACTATCAGCATCTTTGTCTTGATGAACGAGCACACATCCGGTGGCTGTTGGAACGAGGGTTCACGCT
>JADYZO010000064.1 GCA_020853135.1 Gammaproteobacteria bacterium | reverse complement strand
CTTGAACGTCGCTGAGTGGTTACGACGGGGACGTCTCATGTTGCTGCTCCTGAAATCCGGCGATATCTTCGCCGACAGAGCAGGGCTTTTCACTTATCCCCCTGTCTCGAATACCGGGGCCACCTCTATAGACTCTGCGCTGCTGCGTCCGGAAGACACCTTTATGGCGCTTGGCAAGATAGATAGTTGGATGCTCGGAGAGGGTGAGAGCCGGATTGCTGAATGGCTTGGAGAGAAAGGGGTGAATAGGCCACCACAATTACATTCTGTGCTTGACCTTGCGAAATTTGTGCAGTCTCTTTCTGGTGTGACTGGCGCCCGCTAATGTGTACGAGTCCTGCCGCATTTACATAAATCGAAACTGCAGGGCTCAGAAGAGTTCCACCGGATCCACGTCCAGCGACCAGCGGGTGCGGCCGGCCTCGGGCAGCGCGGCGACGTCCGCGCGCCAGGCGGTGAGGAAGCGCTGCAGCTGTGCGCGGTTGTCGGCTTCCACGAGCAGCTGGGCCCGGAAGCGCCCGGCCCGGCGTTCCATGGGGGCAGGGGCAGGGCCGAGCAGGCGGATGTCGGCCATCGCGTGGGCCTCGCCGGCGGCGCGGGCCGCGGCCAGGAACGCCAGCGCAGGCCCGCGTGCGGGCGCTTCCGCCCTCAGCATCGCCAGGTAGCTGAATGGCGGCCAGCCGGCGGCGCGCCGCTCGGCGAGCGCGGCCTCGGCGAAGCGCCCGTAGCCTTCGCGCACGAGGGTCTGCAGCAGCGGGTGGTCGGGGAACAGCGTCTGGAGGTAGACCTCGCCGGGCTTGTCGGCGCGCCCGGCACGGCCGGCCACCTGCACGAAGGTCTGCGCCAGTCTCTCGCCGGCGCGGAAGTCGGTGCCGAACAGGCCCTGGTCGGCATCGATGATGCCGACCAGCGTGACGCCCGGGAAGTCGTGGCCCTTGGTCAGCATCTGGGTGCCGAGCAGGATGCGCGCGCGCCCGCTCGCCACCTCCTCGAGCCGCCGCTCGATCTCGCCGCGGCCGCGGGTGGTGTCGCGGTCCACGCGCACCAGCGCCTGGCCGGGGAACAGCTCGCCGAGCGCCGCCTCGAGCCGCTCGGTGCCCTGGCCGACGGCGTACAGCTCGCCGCCGCAGGCGCCGCAGCGCTCCGGCGCCGGCCGCGTGGCGCCGCAGTGGTGGCAGGTGATGCGCCGCTCGTGCCGGTGCAGGACCATGCGCGCGTCGCAGCGCCGGCACTCGACGCACTGGCCGCAGCCCGGGCACATTAGCGTCGGCGCATAGCCGCGCCGGTTGAGGTAGAGCAGCACCTGGCCGCCGTTCCCCAGGTGGCGGCCGATGGCGGCGATCAGCGGCTGGGCGAGGCCGTCGTTGGCCACGTGCCGGCGCAGGTCCACCAGATGCACGCTCGGGTGGCGGGCGCCGGCGGTGCGCTCGGGCAGCTGCAGGCGGCGATAACGGCCGGCCTCGACGTTGGCCAGGCTCTCCAGTGAAGGCGTCGCCGAACCCAGCACGACCGGGATGTCGAGCTGGCGCGCGCGCCACACCGCGATGTCGCGTGCGCAGTAGCGGAATCCCTCCTGCTGCTTGAAGGAGCCGTCGTGCTCCTCGTCCACCACGATCAGGCCGGGCCGCGGCAGCGGCGCGAACACCGCCGAGCGGGTGCCGATGACGATGCCTGCACGGCCGGCGCGGGCGTGCTGCCAGGCCTCCAGGCGCTGCAGGTCGGTGAGGCCCGAATGCAGCGTGACGATGCCGGCAGCCGGAAAGCGGCGCCGGAAGCGCGCAAGGAGCTGGGGCGTGAGGCCGATCTCGGGCACCAGCACCAGGCTTTGCCGGCCGGCGGCCAGCTGCACGTCGATGCCGCGCAGGTACACCTCGGTCTTGCCGCTGCCGGTTACGCCCTGCAGCAGGAAGCCGGCGAAGCCGCCGGCAGCCGTGATGGCGGCCACCGCTTCCGCCTGTGCCGCGGTGGGTGTCGGGGCGGGCTCCGGCTGTGTGCCCGCAGCCGCTGCCCAGGGATCGATCCGCTGGCGCCCGGCCCAGCCCCGGCGTTCGAGCTGGCGCATGCCCGCCTGCCAGCGGCCGGCCAGCGCCGCGAGGGCGGCGGCGTCCAGGCCATCGGCCGCATCAGCCAGTGCGGCGAGCAGCCGCGCCTGTGCCGGTGCGCGGGCCGGCTCCCCGGCCTCCCGTGCCGCCAGGCCTGCCGGGGTGATGCGCCAGACCAGCGCGCCGGTTCCCGTGTCGCGGCCATGGCGCAGGAGGCGGGGCAGCGCCGCGGCGCAGACTTCACCCGGCGGGTGCTGGTAGTAGCCGGCCGCCCAGTCGAGCAGCGCGAGCAGCGAGGCATCGAGCAGCGGCTCGGGATCGAGCACCGACAGCACGCGCCGCAGGCGACCTGGCGGCAGCGCCGAATGGGCCGCCAGGCCCACGACCACGGCGATGCGCTTGCCGTTGCGGAAGGGAACCAGCACCCGCTGGCCGGGCTGCGGGCAGCGCCCTTCCGGCGGGAGATAATCGAACGACGCCATGACGGGCGCGTCGATGACCACTTTGAGGACTGTGCTGCCACTCATGGCATCGCGCCGGCCGGATTTTCGGCGCGTCGCATCATTTATCCACAATTCCGGTGGATAAGTCTGTGGACGATGGGCTGCAAACCGGTCCCGGGTGGCGCCAGCCGTCGGTTATGACAAGCTGGCTATTTTTTATCCTTTGCAAATTATCCTTCTTTCTCAGCAAATTATGGATCTGTCCTGCCGGACGACGGGAGTTTGTGGCGTAACAGCCCAATTTGTCTGCGGGGTGTGAATAATAGTGGTCAGGCTCCGCCTGCCAGTGCGTCAACCCATTGGCAGGACGGCCGTTGTTCACATGCTATGCGCAACCCGAGCGTCATGCCGAGCTGGCCTCTGCTCGCGGCGATGCCGGCTGAGGCAGCGAAGGAGAGTGTCCTGGGCGAACGGGCCGCCATGGAGCGGTTTCTGGCGGGCGTGGAGCGGCGTGCATTTCGCATGGCGCGCTTCGCGGTGCGGGATGGCGACGACGCGCTCGACATCGTCCAGGACGCGATGTTCCGGCTGGTTCGCAGTTATGCCCGCGCCCCGGAGGCGGAGTGGCCCCTGCTGTTCTTCCGCATCCTGCGCAATCGCATCCTCGACCACCAGCGTCGCGGCAGCGTGCGCCGGCGCGTGCTGGCCTGGTTCGGCAGCGATGGCGAGGACGACGACTTCGACCCGATCGCCGCCCTGCCCGGGCCCGCTGCGGATGGGCCGGCCGAGCAGGTGATGGCGGCCGATGCCATGCAGGCGCTCGAGGCCGCGGTGGGGCGCCTCCCGGGCCGCCAGCAACAGGCCTTCCTGCTGCGGACCCTGGAGGGGCTCGACATCGCCGCGACGGCTGCCGTGATGGGTTGCTCGCAAGGCAGCGTCAAGACACATTACTCGCGGGCGGTGCACAGCCTGCGGGCCGAACTGGGAGAGCACTGGCCATGAGTAACCTGGAAAGTGAACAGCCGGCCGAAGACCGCCTTGCCCGCGCCGCAGGCGGCCTGCTCCGCCAGGGCGCGGAGGATCTCGATGCCGATACCGTCATGCGGCTCAGGCGCGCACGCCAGGCGGCGCTCGCTGAATACGATCATGCGCGCCGGTGGCCCGCCTGGCCCGGCGGCGGCTGGCAGGCCGTCACCGCGGCCGCGGCAGTGGCGGTGGTGGCCGTGGGCCTGTGGGTTGGGCGCTTCGCGCCACCTGCCGTGCCAGGCGGTGTGCCGCACCCGGAACAGGCTTCGGCGCTGGAGGTCATCCCCGTGGGTGACAACCTGGAACTGGTCGAGGACCTCGACTTTTACGCCTGGATGGATTCCGGCAATGGTGCCTGACGGGGCACCGGCGCCGGCCTGACCGGATATGCTCGCAGCCGTGGGAAGGACCTGCCCTGTCACCGCCTTGCTCGCCAGCCTGCTGCTGGCCGTCGGCCCGCTCGCGCATGCCGGCGGGCCCGGGGTGCCTTGGCAGTCCCTGACCCCGGAGCAGCAGCAGTTGCTCGCGCCGCTGGCCACGGAGTGGAATCGCCTGCCTCCCGAGCGTCAGGCCCGGCTGGCCGCCGGCGCCAGGCGCTGGGCCGGCATGGGTCCGCAGGAACGCGCCCGCGCCCAGGGTCGCATGCAGCGCTGGCAGGAGATGACGCCCGGCGAGCGGGCGGGCATGCGCCAGCAGCTGCAGCGCTTCGAGCAACTGTCCCCCGAAGAGCAGACACGGCTGCGGGAGAACTTCGAGCGCTTCCGCAATCTTCCGCCCGGGGAGCGGCAGGAACTGCGCGAGCGCTGGGAGAAGATGACCCCCGAGGAACGGCAGGAATCGCGAGCGCACAAGGACGAGTACAAGGACGAGCGCAAGGGGGAGCGCAAAGATGAGCGCGGGGGCGGTGCGAAGTCCCGCCCGCCGCGCGGGCCACCCGCCCGGCGCTAGCCCCGCGCATCGGCCCGCCGCTCCCGGGGGCATCCGGGCGGGCCACGGGCCGGGCACATTCGCCCCAAGCTGGTTATCATTGCGCGCCGGCGCCGGGCGGCCGCTGTGCCGTGGCGCCGCTCCCAGGGCTGTCTTCACCCTTGTGACGAGGTTGTCATGCCGTTGATGATTGGGGTTCCGCGCGAGATCTTTCCCGGCGAGAAGCGCGTCGCCACGGTTCCCGAGGTCGTCGGGAAGCTCATCAAGCTCGGCTTTGGCGTCAGCGTCGAGAGTGGCGCCGGGGCCGGTGCGAATTTCGACGACGAGGCTTACCGCGCAGCCGGAGCGCGCATTGCCGCGGACGCCGCGCAGCTCTGGTCGGGTGCTGACCTGGTCTTCAAGGTGCGTGCGCCGGACGCCGCGGAGCTCGCCCTGATGAAGCCGGGAACCACCCTGGTGAGCTTCATCTGGCCGGCACAGAACCCGGATCTCATGCAGCAACTCGCCGGGCGCAAGGTCACGGTGCTGGCCATGGACGCCCTGCCGCGCACACTCTCGCGTGCGCAGAAGATGGACGCGCTCACCTCCATGGCGAGCATCAGCGGCTACCGGGCCATCATCGAGGCGGCCAACGCCTTTGGCCGGTTCTTCAACGGCCAGGTCACCGCGGCCGGCAAGATTCCGCCCGCCAAGGTCTTCGTCGCGGGAGCTGGCGTGGCGGGTCTCTCGGCCGTCGGCACGGCCGCCAGCCTCGGCGCCATCGTCCGTGCCAACGACACCCGCGCCGAAGTGGCCGACCAGGTGGTTTCCCTGGGCGGGGAGTTCGTCAAGGTGGATTACGAGGAGGAGGGCTCGGGCGGCGGCGGTTACGCCCGGGTGATGAGCGAAGGCTTCCAGCAGGCCCAGCTCCAGATGTACGCGCAGCAGGCACGGGAAGTCGACATCATCGTCACCACCGCGCTGATACCCGGCAAGCCGGCGCCGCGCCTGATCACCGCCGACATGGTGCGCAGCATGAGGCCGGGCAGCGTGATCGTCGACATGGCCGGCGAGCAGGGCGGCAATTGCGAGCTCACGGTGCCGGGCGAGAGCGTGGTCCGCCACGGCGTGACGATCATCGGCTACACCGATCTCCCAAGCCGGCTGGCGAAGCAGGCCTCCACCCTGTACGCCACGAACCTGTTGCGGCTGACCGAAGATCTCTGCAAGACCAGGGACGGCAACATCGACGTCAACTTCGACGACGAGGCCATCCGGGGCCTGACCGTCATCAAGGCCGGTGCAGTCACCTGGCCGCCCCCGCCACCGAAGCCCCCGGCCGTACCACCCCCGCCGAAGCCGGCCGCCGCTCCCGCCCAGGTGGCGAAGAAGCCTGCGCATGGTCCCGGCGAGCCGATGTCGGGGGGCGCCCTGGCCACGGTGTTCGGCGTCGGCGCGCTGCTGTTCGCCCTCGTCGGCCTGTATGCCCCGGCCTCCTTCCTCGCGCATTTCACCGTGTTCGTGCTGGCCTGTTTCATCGGCTACATGGTGATCTGGAATGTCAAGCCATCGCTGCACACGCCGCTCATGAGCGTGACCAACGCGATCTCGAGCATCATCGCGGTGGGCGCGCTCATCCAGGTGGCGCCGCCGCTGGGAGGGCTGGTGCAGGGCAGGCCGTCGGGCTGGATCCTCGGGCTGGCCTTCGCGGCCCTCGCCCTCACGGCCATCAACATGTTCGGCGGCTTTGCGGTGACGCAACGCATGCTGGCGATGTTCCGCAAGTAAGGGGTCGCGCGCATGTCATCCAGCCTCGTCACCGTCGCCTACATCGGCGCGACCATCCTCTTCATCCTGAGCCTCGGCGGGCTCTCCAACCCGGAGACCTCGCGCCGGGGCAACCTGCTCGGCATCGTCGGCATGACGGTGGCCGTGCTGGCGACCGTGCTGGGGCCGCGCGTCACGCTCGCGGGGGGGCCGTGGATCATCACGGCGATGCTCATCGGTGCCAGCATCGGCCTCTACGCCGCCCGCACGGTGAAGATGACGCAGATGCCGGAGCTGGTGGCGCTGATGCACAGCCTGGTGGGCCTAGCGGCCTGCCTGGTGGGCTTCGCCAGCTACATCGACACCTCCGTCGAGTTCACCGGTGCCGAGAAATCGATCCACGAGGTGGAGATCTACGTCGGCATCCTGATCGGCGCCGTGACCTTCTCCGGCTCGATCATCGCCTTCGGCAAGCTCGCCGGAAAGATCGGCGGCAGGCCGCTGCTGCTGCCGGCGCGCCACTGGCTGAACCTGCTGGCACTGCTGGTGGTGATCTGGTTCGGCCATGCCTTCCTGCAGGCGCCGGACATCGCCGCGGGCATGATGCCGCTCACCGTGATGACGGTGATCGCGCTGCTGTTCGGCATCCACATGGTGATGGCCATCGGCGGCGCGGACATGCCGGTGGTGGTGTCCATGCTGAACAGCTACTCCGGCTGGGCGGCCGCGGCCACGGGCTTCATGCTGGCCAACGACCTGCTGATCGTCACCGGCGCGCTGGTGGGCTCTTCCGGCGCGATCCTGTCCTACATCATGTGCCGTGCGATGAACCGCAACTTCATCAGCGTCATCGCCGGCGGCTTCGGCACGGGCGAGGGCGCGGCGCCGGCCGCGGCGGGCGCGCAGCCGGCCGGCGAGGTGACGCCGATCAGCGCGGTGGAGACCGCTGAGCTGCTCCGTTCCGCGAAGAACGTCGTCATCGTGCCGGGCTACGGCATGGCCGTGGCGCAGGCGCAGCACACCGTCTACGAGATCACGAGGCTGCTGCGCGAGAGGGCTGTCAACGTGCGTTTCGCCATCCATCCGGTGGCGGGCCGCATGCCCGGCCACATGAACGTGCTGCTCGCCGAGGCCAAGGTGCCTTACGACATCGTGCTGGAGATGGACGAGATCAACGACGACTTCCCGGACACCGATGTCGCCATGGTCATCGGTGCCAATGACATCGTGAACCCGGCCGCGGAGGACGATCCCGCGAGCCCGATCGCCGGCATGCCGGTGCTGCAGGTGTGGAAGGCGAAGACCTCCATCGTCATGAAGCGCTCCATGGCCTCCGGCTATGCAGGCGTGGACAACCCGCTCTTCTACAAGGAGAACAACCGCATGCTCTTCGGGGATGCGAAGAAGATGCTGGACGAGGTTCTCGCGGCGCTGAGGGGGTAGCCGCCGGGGACAGGACCGCAAGGCCCTGGCAGGTGCCGTGGTGGCGTATGCCAGCGTCAGGCCCTGCGGCGGCGCGCGATACCGGCAATCCCCGCGAATGCAGTGCCGAGCAGCCACATGGCGCCCGGCAGCGGGACCGCTGGTGTCTCGTTCACACCGATCCGGACGCTGTACCAGCCATCGTTGTCGTCATAGGCGCCCGGTGCACCGCCGAAGTTGAAGCCATCGGGAATGCCGAGAAACAGCCGTGTCGCCCCGGCCGGCGCAGTGAAGGATTGAAAGACTCCGCCGGAGGTCTTGCCATCACCGATGTAGAAGACCTGCGCCAGGCCCGGTGACAGCGCAAGAAAATCCGTACCGAATCCGGCTGGTGTGAAATCGAGTCCTGCCGGCGCAACACCGTTTGGCACAGCGTCATCAAGGAATACGCCCACCAGCGGCCCCTGCGGCCCCTGGTACGCACTGATGCCGCCGAAGGAAGTCAGGCTGCTGCCGGAAAGCGTGTTGCCGCCCGGTCCGTACAGCGTGCCGCCAAAGCCGTTGAAGAAACTGATGCCGCCGATCGCCGGATCGAGCGCCTGGATGACGTCGCCTGCATTGACGCTGATCCCCGGCGGCAGCGTCTCGAGGATTTCCTCCGGGGTCGGGCCGCCATGCCTGATCAGGCCACCGGGCCAGGGCTGATCGGCAGCCGGAATCACCAGATCGCTCCGGCCGGCGAGCCAGATGGCATCCGAGCCGTCGATCTGGATGTCGTAAGTCGCCGCGAACGCCGTGGTCGTCAGCAGTCCGATGGCCATCGCAGCGCATGCGTCACGGAGCAAATGAGGAGCTTTCATTATTCTTCTGCCTGATGCACGAAATGACGGTCCAGTGCAGTCTACGCCGCTGCCGTGCGGCCAGACAACCGGAGCGTGCTCACGGGAAACGACAGACGATCCCGCCCGTGCTGCTGCTTATGTCATGGCTATCCCCGCCCGCACCATGCTCCGGCAATGCGCAGCGGCAGGGGTGCGGCCCGGGGAAGTCAGCGTCGCGTGGTGAAGCCCGCCTGCTTCGTTGGCGCCGAGTGCTGGAGGTCCGGCGAAGCGAGCTGGTCGAGCGCCTGGATGATCGCGCTCATGTCCGTGATTTCGCCGCCTCGCATGCCCTCTTCCTCGGCCACCGAGATCTCGGCGGCATCGTAGGCCCAGCGGGAGAGGATCTCGACCTTCTGGTGTACCGAGAGGCGTGGATGATCGAGCACGTCCCCGGGTGAGTTGAAGGTCGAAGCGGGATCGGCCAGCGCCTGCTGCAACAGGTCCGATGGATTCATGAGGATCCTCCCGCGGCCGGCTGCGCCTCGGCGAGTGTCGCCAGCGCGATGGTGGAATGGGCGTAAGCCGCACCGGCCCGCATTTCCGCCGCCACCCAGATGGCTTCCATCAGTTCCTGCGGTGTTGCGCCGTGCCGCAGCGCTGCCCTGGTGTGACCCTTGATGCAATACGGACACTGCGTCACGTGGGCCACCGCCACGGCGATGAGCTGTTTTGTCCTGGCAGGGAGCGCCCCATCGGCGAAGACCTGGCGGCTGAACGCCTGGAAGGCCTGTTCGGTTTCGGGCGTCAGCGCCCGGCGTCTTGCGGCCAGTGCTGGAGAGGAGGCCGGATAGAGGGGCTCGTTCATCGCGCTGTTCTCCTGGGATGGCGGGACCGGGGCCCCATCGATTCAATATGCGCCCCGATTCCCGTGGATACAATGTGGCATGGAGGCACTGCCCGTACAGTGGCGCGGATGGAGTGCGGCAATGAGGCGATCGATCATGCACAGGTTCGTTTCGCTGGTGCTGACAGGCTCGCCCACTGCTGTCGCCGGTTGCCGGCATTGCGGCCGACGGCTGTGGGTGCGCACAGCTCGACCTTCGTGCGATTGCGCAGCGATGCCGACAGCAACGTCATTAAAGGGGCCCTCTGGGCCCCTTTCCTTTGGTCGGTCATGCTGCCGGAATCTCTGCGCGATGCGCTGGACATCGAGGCCGGTGACACGGTGAACGCCGTGCAGAGCGGTGACCGGTCATCACGTCCTGCTACATAATCCGGAAAGACTGTCATCGGGACGCACTGATCAAATGGACTTCCTGCACAGCCGGGCCTACTCTTGATGCCGAGTGCCCGTTCCGGGGGCACCAGCCGTCACAACAACATATAAAGACTCACAGGCGGGGAATATGAAGAGCATCGTACTGGCGCTGGGGCTTTTCGGTGCATGGTCTGCCGCCCAGGCGGATAGCATCGTCTTTTCCACCGATTTCGACGGTGCCATGCCGGCCGAGATCATGGCCGGTACAGCCTCGCTGACTGGCGTCCAGGGCTATGCCGGATACGGTGTGGCAGGCAACCAGTTTGGCGGCAATTTCCTGCGCAGCATGACTGCCAATGTGGTGACGCTGACGCTGAATGATCTGCCTGACCATTCCACCATCAGCCTGGCCTTCCTGTTCGCTGCCATTGATTCGCTGGATGGCACCGGCACGTTTCCCTCCGGGGACTATTTCCGCATCGAACTGGACGGCGTGCAGATTTTCCGCGAGTCGTTCGCCAATGCCATGGAGTCGCAGATACAAAGCTACCTGCCACCCGCCGGCGTGCAGCTGGCACGGCGGGTGGATCTTGGCTTTTCCGGGCCTGGCAGTTTTTACACCGACAGTGCCTATGACCTCGGCGCTGATCCGGTCTTCAGCAATATTGCACATACGGGCTCCACGGCAACCTTCAAATTTGTCATCGAGGGCGAAGGAATCCAGAACCTCGATGACGAGTCCTGGGCCATGGACAACTTGCGCGTATCGGTCAATGCCGTGCCTGCACCGGCCACGGCATGGCTGTTCCTCCCCGGCCTGGCGGGGATGATTCGTTTCGCCAGAACCCGCAAACCTGCCCCAGGCGGCGAACATCCCGGGTGTGGCCGGACCCGGGCGAGCTGATCACGATGCAGGGCACTGACGCCCGTGAGGTGCGCAGATGAGACCGCCGGCGGCCTGCAGGCTTGCTCTTGCTCTCCTGCTGTTGGCCACCGCTGGCGCTTCAGCGGGTGACGACCCGCTGCTCGGGGAGGCGCGTGGTGTCGCTTCCAGTGTTCCACCGCGCCTGCTTGCGGTGCTGCAGGAGGAAATTGCCCGCGGCGGCCTGGAGGGGGCGATCGGGGCCTGTCGGGAGAAGGCACCGCAGCTGGCGCAGGAGGCTTCCCGCAAGACGGGCTGGCAGGTGCGCCGCGTCAGCCTGCGCAACCGCAACCCCAGGGCGGTTCCCGATGCCTGGGAGCGCGCGGTACTCGAGGATTTCGACCACCGGGCAGCGGCGGGCGAGGACCCGGCCGCGCTGGAAAAGGGCGAGATCGTCGTCGAGGATGGTGTGAAGTCCTACCGCTACATGAAGGCGCTGCCCGTGCAGCCGCTATGCCTGGGCTGCCACGGCAGCGAGGCGGCGCTCAGCCCCGGGGTCAGGGACAGGCTCGCGCGCGACTACCCGGACGACAGGGCGACCGGCTATGCGCTCGGCCAGGTCCGTGGTGCCATGACGATCCGGCGGGAGCTGTGAGTTATTGCACTGCATCAGCTTGTTTTGCGGCAGTCCATCGGCAGCAGGTGCCCACGGGTCGCGTGTCAGGTACCGGTTGAAGAAGCTTTGCCATGTCGTTGCCCTGCCGATCCAGGGCATGCTGCCCCGCGCGGATCCGCAGCGACAGTGGAGGGTGGTTTGACGTAACCGGGGCCGCCGCCGGGGCAGCGCCGTGTTTTGTCATGTACCTCCGAACTTGTGTCACAATCCTTGCGCGGCAGCACTTCCGGGGCTTGCCAACGCATGTGCTGTCGGCATAATTTCGCTTCACGGTTCTTGATCAAGGGCAAACCTGCCGAAAGGCAGCGGCGCAAAGCCTCCGGTCCGTGGGACGGATGTCCAGGATAGCGGGGTTACCGGAACCAGGCTCAGGGTGTGTTCCCAGGCGGACACCGGTGGAGTCTGCCGGGACACTCGCATCCAGACTGACATTCCGCGTGACCCGAGGTTGCTAAAAGGGCGGTCTCAGGCATGAAGTCATTTTCAGTTGTGTGGTGTCATCGGGTTGCGGTACTGGTCCTGGCCAGCGCGCTGGCGGCTTGCGGTGGCGGCGGTGGAGACAGCGGCAGCAACTCCGGCACCACACCACCATCGGCCAGCCCCGGCACCCTGCCTCCGCCGGCCAATCCTCCACCCAATCCGCCGCCGCAGAACCGTGCGCCGACCATCAGCGGGACTCCGGCCGTTTCGGTGACCACGGGCCAGGCCTACAGCTTCACGCCGACTGCCGCGGATCCCGACGGCCAGACGCTGACTTACTCGATCAGCAATCGCCCCAGCTGGGCAACCTTCAGCACCAGCAACGGCCGGTTGTCGGGTACACCGACCAGCGCCCAGGTGGGCACGTATGCGGGCATCGTGATCTCGGTGTCCGATGGTTCACTGAGTGCCTCGCTGCCCGCATTCTCGATTACCGTGGTCCAGGCCAACCGTGCACCGACCATCAGCGGCACGCCGCCAGCCTCGGTCACCGCCGGCCAGGCCTACAGCTTTACGCCGACTGCCGCGGATCCCGACGGCCAGACGCTGACCTTTGCCTGTTCCGGGTGCCCGCCATGGGCGACGTTCACGGCCAGCAACGGCCGGTTGTCGGGCACGCCGGCCAGCGCCCAGATCGGCACATATTCCAATATCGTGATCTCGGTGTCCGATGGTTCACTGAGTGCCTCGCTGCCCGCATTCTCGATCACCGTGGCCGCGGTACAGACGGGTTCGGCCACCGTGAACTGGACAGCGCCGACCCTCAATACCGACAACTCGACGCTCACCGACCTGGCCGGTTACCGGATCTACTACGGCACGAGTGCGCAGAGCCTGACCCAGGTGCTTCAGTTGGCGAATCCCGGCCTGGCGAGCGCCGTGATCGACAACCTGTCGCCGGCGACGTGGTACTTTGCCATGACGGCCTACAATGCGGCCAACGTGGAGAGTGCGCGGTCCACCGTGGTGAGCAAGGTCATCCAGTGATCCCCCGGATCTCCTGCACGACCTGAGGCCAGCGCGCCGCCCGAATCAGCCGGGTCCGGCTGGTACCATGTGTGCCCTCGCGGCCGGCCACGGCTGGCGGGGCAGCGGTGAGAACTGGCAAGCAGCCGCGCACGGTGGCCGGCCGGTTTCGTGATCATCATCGTGGGCGCATGCAACGATTCATGCGATCCTGCACAACTCATTCCGGCTTCCTGCAGAAGCCCTGACGTCGGACGTTGACCATGTGCGGAATCGTCGGCATTGCGTCCGGCCCGGGAGCGCCACCTGCTTCAGCAGAAGAGGTGCGGCGCATGGCGGATGCGATCGTCCATCGGGGTCCCGACGACGAGGGCTTCCATGCCGCCGATGGCATCGTCATGGGCATGCGCCGGCTGTCGATCATCGACCTGGCCGGCGGGCACCAGCCCATCCAGAACGAAGACGGGACACTCTGGCTCGTCTGCAATGGCGAGATCTACAACTACCGTGAACTGCGTGCGGACCTCCAGCGCGCCGGCCACACGTTCCGCACGCAGAGCGACGTCGAGGTGGTCCTGCACCTCTACGAAGAACATGGTGATGCCTTTCTCCAGAAGCTTTCCGGCATGTATGCGATTGCCCTGTGGGACACGCGCCGCCGGCGCCTGCTCCTGGTGCGCGACCGTCTGGGGCAGAAGCCGCTCTACTACCGCATCGACAGGCGGGGTCTCGGGTTCGCGTCCGAGGTGAAGTCGCTGCTGGCGGTTGCGGGCAGACCAGCCGAGGTGGATCTGCAGGCGCTGCGGGACTACCTCGGCCTGGGCTACGCCGTTGCGCCGCAGACCCTGTTCAAGGGCATCCGCAAGCTGCCGCCGGCCACGGTGCTGGTCTGGGAGCCAGCGGGCAGCCGTGTCGAAACCTACTGGCAGCTGCCCGGTGAAACCCAGCCGGGAATTGCCGGCAGCGAGTGGGCCGGTCGCATCCGCGGCGAGCTCGAGCGTGCCGTGCGCGAGCAGATGGTGAGCGATGTACCCATCGGAGCATTCCTGTCCGGCGGCATCGATTCCAGTGCCGTCGTGGCCCTGATGGCGCAGCACACCCGGCAGCCGGTGAACACCTATTCCATAGGCTATGGCGGACCTGGCGCCGCCGCCTACTACAACGAGCTGGCGTTTGCCGGCAGTGTCGCGCGGCGCTTCGGGACGAATCACCGGGAGATACTCGTGGCTCCCGAGGTGGCAACGCTCCTGCCGAAGCTGCTCTGGCACGTCGAAGAGCCGATCTCCGACAGCGCCATCGTGACAACCTACCTGGTTGCCGAGCTGGCGGCCCGGTCAGTGAAGGTCATCCTGTCCGGTGTCGGGGGTGACGAGCTGTTTGCCGGCTACCGCCGCTATCTTGGCGAGAGCTACACGCGCCGCTATCAGCGGCTGCCGGCATGGCTGCGGACGCGTGTCCTGCGGCCCCTGGCCGAGGCCCTGCCGAGCGCGCGCAGCAGCCGGGTGATGGATCTTGCGCGCTATGCCAAGCAGTTCGTGCGGTCGGGTGAACTGCCCTGGGCGGAGCAGTACCGGGAATTCATCCAGATCTGTTCGCGTGACCGGCTTGCGGCCCTGCTGCTGGCACCGATGCAGGGCCAGGACGGATTCGACAGGATCACCGCGGCCGAAGCCGCAACCGATCCGCTGCTGCGGCTGCTGCGCATCGATGCGCAGACACAGCTGCCCGAAGACCTGCTGCTGCTCACCGACAAGGTCACGATGGCGACCTCCCTGGAGTGCCGCGTGCCATTCCTCGACCATCAGCTGGTGGAACTCGCCGCGAGGATTCCGGCGGAAGCAAAGATGCCCGGGGGCAAGCTCAAGCACCTGCTGAAGGAATCGCTGGCTGGCCTGCTGCCGGACGGGATTCTCCACCGCAGCAAACGGGGCTTTGGCGCACCGATGGGGGTCTGGCTGAAGACGGAGCTGGCACCCTTGCGCCGGGTATTGCTGGGCCGGCATGCCATCGAGCAGCGCGGACTCCTGGACTGGGCGACTGTCGAGGAGATCCTGCGGCTCCACGATGGTTCGCGGGAGGACTTCACCGACCTGCTGCTCGTGCTGATGAACGTGGAACTGTGGTGCCGCCTGTTCATCGACGGCCGTGATGCGCAGGATGTCGGCAGCGAGTTGTCGGAGTTGCTGGCCGCCTGATGGAGACTTCACCACCAGAGCCGGCACCGCCCGGACCTGCACGGCGCAGCCGGCCACTCATCGTGCACATCCTGTTCCGCTTCGACTACGGTGGACTGGAAAACGGCATCGTCAACCTCGTGAACGGCCTGCCTGCCGGGGAATTCGATCACGCCATCATCGCGCTGACGGAGGCATCGGCATTCAGCCGGCGGATCACGCGGGCGGATGTGCGGGTCCATGCGCTGCACAAGCGCCCGGGCAAGGACCCGGGCGCCTACCTGCGCCTGTGGAGGTGGCTGCGGGTCCTGCGCCCCGCGATCGTGCACACGCGCAACATAGGCACGCTGGACTGTGTGCCCGTTGCCCGCATGGCTGGGGTGCGTGTGTGCATCCACGGTGAACATGGCTGGGATGTCCATGATCCCGATGGCATCAACCGCAAGTACCTCCGGCTGCGCCGGATGCTCGGTCCCCTGGTCACGCGATTCGTCACGGTTTCGCAGGACCTCCGCCGCTGGCTGACGAGCAGCGTCGGCATTGGCGAGGCCAGGGTCATGCAGATATGCAATGGCGTCGATACGCGCAAGTTCACGCCGCGCACGGGGCTGCAGCGCGAGGCGCTGGCGGCTGCAGGCTTTCCTGCGGACTGCCTGGTCGTGGGTTCGGTGACCCGGCTGACGGAGATCAAGGATCCGCTCAACCTCGTGCGGGCCTTCCTGGCGGTGCGTCCGGTGCTTGCCGCGGAAGGCCACGATGTGCGTCTTGCCCTCGTCGGGGATGGTCCGCTGCGGCCCGCGGTAGAGGCGGCCATCGGCGCAGCCGGGGCAGCTCAGTACGTCTGGATGGCGGGCAGCCGGGACGATGTTCCCGCGCTGCTGAGGGACTTCGACATCTTTGTGCTGGCTTCCTTCCGGGAGGGCATCTCCAATACCGTGCTCGAAGCCATGGCAAGTGGCCTGCCGGTCATCGCGAGCGCCACTGGCGGCAATCCGGAACTGGTGGACGATGGAGTGACCGGGGTCCTCGTGCCACCGGGGGATTCTGCCGCGCTTGGCCGGGCCCTGTGTGAGTATGTCCGCGATGCGCAACGGCGGAAGGCGCATGCCACGGCGGCCCGCCGCCGGGCGGTGGCGTGCTTTTCGCTCGACGGGATGATCGATCGCTACGCGGAGCTGTACCGCATGTACTGTACGAGAGCAGGGGAAGTCCGCTGATGTGCGGTATTACGGGCATCATTGATCTGCGTGGAAATCGTGCACCGGACGAGCGGTTGTTGCGCGCCATGAATGCGCGGCTGCATCATCGGGGTCCGGACGGTGACGGCTTCCACCTGGCGCCGGGCGTGGGCCTCGGCCACCGCCGGCTGTCGATCATCGACCTGGAAGGCGGCAAGCAGCCGCTCTACAACGAGGATCACTCCGTCGTCGTCACTTTCAACGGGGAGATCTTCAACTTCATGGAGGTGGAGGCGGAGCTGGTCAGGCGCGGCCACGCATTCCGCACCAGGTCCGACACCGAAGTCATCGTGCATGCCTGGGAGGAGTGGGGAGTCGACTGTCTCCGGCACTTCAACGGCATGTTCGCCTTCGCGCTCTGGGACGAGCGTGCCGCCACGCTGTTCATGGCGCGCGACCGGCTGGGGGTGAAGCCGCTCTTTTATGCGGAAGTGGACGGCCAGGTCATCCTGGCGTCCGAATTGAAGGCGGTGCTGCTGCATCCGGGGGTCTCCCGGCGGATCGATCCCCAGGCCGTCGAGGACTACTTCGCCTTTGGCTACGTGCCGGACCCGAAGACGATCTACAGCGCGGTCAGGAAGCTGGAGCCCGGCGCCTGTATCTGCGTCCGTCGCGGGGAGCGCATCAGGCCGGTGCGCTACTGGGACGTGCCGCTGGCCGGCGAACGCTCGCCCGGCACCGGGCCGGAACAGTACGAGGCACAGCTGCGCGAGCGCCTGCAGGCCGCGGTGGGCAGGCGGCTGGTGTCCGATGTGCCGCTTGGCGCGTTTCTCTCGGGTGGCATCGACTCGAGTGCCGTCGTGGCCATGATGCGCGAGATCGGTGCAGGCCCCATCCTCACCTGCTCGATCGGCTTCCGTGAGCCGCGCTATGACGAATCACGCTATGCCCGCATGGTCGCCGAGGCCAAGGGCACCGACCACAAGGCGGAGGTGGTGGAGGCCGGGGATTACAGCCTGCTCGGCAAGCTGGTGGACATCTACGACGAGCCATACGCCGACAGCTCTGCCATTCCCACCTATCGGGTCTGCGAGCTGGCACGGCGTCATGTCACCGTCGCGCTCTCGGGCGATGGCGGCGATGAGGATTTCATCGGCTATCGCCGTTACAAGCTGTTCGCGATGGAGGAGCGGCTGCGCCGCCGGCTGCCACCAGGCCTGCGGCGGGCGATATTCGGTCCGCTCGGGCGCCTGTACCCGAAGCTCGACTGGGCGCCGCGGGTCTTCCGGGGCAAGACGACGTTCCAGGCCCTGGCCCGCAGTTCGGTCGACGCCTACTTCCATGGCGTATCGATCTGTGCGGACGAGATGCGTGATCTGCTGTTCTCCAGGGATTTCCGGCGCGAGCTGGGCGGCTATCGCGCCGGGCAGGTCTTTCACGACCATCTCGCGGGCAAGCAGTTCAGCGATCCCCTCGCGATGGTGCAGTACCTCGACTACAAGACCTATCTGCCAGGCGACATCCTCACCAAGGTCGACCGCGCAAGCATGGCCCACAGCCTCGAGGTGCGCACGCCCTTCCTCGACTATGAATTCGTCGAGTGGGCGGCAAGCCTGCCGAGCAGCGTCAAGTTGCGCGGCCAGGAAGGCAAGCATGTGCTGAAGCGCGCGCTGGAACCCCTGCTGCCACATGAGGTCCTGTACCGCCCGAAGATGGGGTTTGCGGTGCCGATAGACCTGTGGTTCCGCGGCTCGCTGAAGACCCATATCGCCGACGTGGTGCGTGGCGAGCGGCTTGCGGGCTGCGGCCTGTTCGATCCCGCCATGCTGGACCGGATCGTCGTCGATCACCAGTCGGGCCGGCGTGACTACAGTGCGACCCTCTGGGCACTGCTCATGTTCGACGGCTTCCTGCAGAATGCTTCGGCTCCGGCGCTCTCCGTGTAGCGCGAGGCCGGCAGCGTGTGCATGCGCATCCTGACCTTCACCAACCTGTATCCCAGCGCGGTCCAGCCGCGCCACGGGATTTTCATCGAACAGCGGGTGCGACACCTGCTGGCGACCGGGCAGGTTTCGGTGCGTGTGGTGGCGCCGGCACCCTGGGTCCCGGCGCCGGCGCGGACCCTGCTGGGCCGGCATGGCGTTCTGGCGGATCTGCCGGCCGCAGAGCAGCGCAATGGTGTCGAGATCTGGCGCCCACGCTTCTTCGCAGTGCCGAAGCTGACGAGCTGGTTCAATCCGGTGACCATGGCCCGGAGTGCGTTGCCGGCCGTGCGTGCCCTCCAGCGCCAGCAGGACTTCGATCTCATCGATGCGCACTTCGTCTATCCGGACGGAGCGGCAGCGGTGTTGCTGGGGTCCTGGCTGCGCAAGCCGGTGACCGTCACCGCGCGGGGTACGGACATCAACGTGTTCCCGCGCCACCTCGTGCCGCGTGCCTGGATCCGCCGGGTGCTGGCGCAGGCCGATGCACTCATCACCGTGTCCGGGGCGCTGCGTGATGCGATGCTGGCGCTGGGGGCGGATCCGCGCAAGGTCAGCGTGTTGCGCAATGGCGTCGACCTCGCGATGTTCACGCCTCGTGCGGACAGCGTGCCGGATTTCCACCGGCCGACGCTGATCTCGGTCGGCCACCTGATTCCGGACAAGGGCCAGCAGTTCGTGATCGAAGCGCTGCCACAATTGCCCGGGGCGCGGCTGGTGCTCGTCGGCGACGGGCCTGCCGAGCAGGACCTGCGGCGTCTGGCCGCGAGACTGGGGGTGGCCGATCGCATCACCTGGACCGGGACGCTGGGGCAGGCCGAGCTTGCGGAACGGTATGCGGCTGCCGATGTGACGGTTCTCGCTTCGGCGCGCGAGGGCATGCCCAACGTGCTGCTCGAGAGCCTGGCCTGTGGCACGCCGGTCATTGCGACGAACGTGGGCGGCAGCCCCGAGGTGGTCAGCACGGCAGCCGCCGGCGTGCTGATGCGCGAACGCAGTGCCGCCGGCGTGGTGGAGGCATTCCACAGGCTGGCGGCGCAGGCACCGGATCGTGCCGGTGTGCGCGCCCACGCCCGGCAGTTCGGCTGGTCGCAGACGTCGGAGGGACTGGTCCGGCTGTTCGAGCGGGTCATCCGGCATCAGGATGGCGGTGCCCGTGCAGCACGGCCTGCATCCCGGTGAGAATGCACGGGGACGAGCTGCGCCTAGCCGGCCGACCACGGACTTCAACCGATGCGCATCCTGCACATTCTTGATCACTCACTGCCGGTCCAGAGTGGCTATGCCTTTCGCAGCGCCGCCATCCTGCGTGAGCAGCACAGGCGAGGCTGGGAGACGATCCAGGTCACGAGTCCGAAACATGGCGCCATGACGGCACCGGTGGAGGACTGTGATGGGCTGCGTTTCCATCGCACCGCTGCACCGGGCGGCGTGATGGCGCGCTTGCCGGTATTCGAGCAGCTGGCTGTCGTGTCGGCATTGCGCGGGAGGCTTGCCGAGGTCATCCGTCGCGAGAACCCGGACATCCTCCACGCCCATTCGCCCTGCCTCAATGCGATGGCCGCCTTCGGCCATGGCAAGCCGGTGGTCTACGAGCTGCGGTCGTCCTGGGAGGATGCGGCAGTGAGTTCCGGCGTGACGCAGGAGGGCAGCCTGCGCTACCGGGCGTCGCGCTGGCTGGAGACGCGGGCGCTGCGCAAGGCGGCGGAGGTTGTCACCATCTGCGAGGGCTTGCGCCAGGACGTCATCGGCCGGGGCGTGCCGGCGGAGCGGATCACGGTCGTGCCGAACTCGGTCGACGTCGCGGGATTCGCGCGGCATCCGGGTTCCGGCAGCGACATACGGGCGAAGTACGGCCTGCATGACCGCTGGGTCGTGGCATTCCTGGGTTCCTTCTTTGCCTGGGAGGGGCTGGTTTCGCTGATCGAGGCGCTGCCCCTGGTTCTGCAGCAGCGCCCGGATGCCTGCCTGCTGTTCGTCGGCGGCGGCCCGGACGAAGGCGCGATGCGGGCGGCGGCACAGCGCTGCGGAGTCACCGGGCAGACCATCTTCGCCGGGCAGGTGCCGCACCGGGACGTGGCATCGGTCTACGATGCGGTGGACATGCTGGCCTACCCCCGCCTGCCGATGCGCCTGACCCACATGGTGACCCCGCTGAAACCGCTGGAGGCGATGGCGATGAAGAAGGCCTTTGTGGCCTCGGACGTGGGAGGACACCGCGAACTGGTCCGGGACGATGTCACCGGCATGCTGTTCCCGGCCGGCAACCGCCAGGCACTGGCGGATGCGATCGTGCGCATGGCCGGCGATCCGGTCCGCCGCGAGCGGCTGGTGTCGGCCGGTTTCGCGCACGTGAGCGAGGAACGCACCTGGGCGGCGGCGGTGGCGAATTACGCACCGGTCTACGAGCGCCTGACCCGGCAGCCGGGCGGCCAGCGCCGGTGAACAGCCTCACGACCCTGCAGGGAATGCTGCTGAGGGCGGGCGGTTCGGCACTGTCACGCGGTGCGCTCCTCATCCTCATCTACCACCGGGTCCTGGCGCAGCGCGATGCGCTGCTGCCGGGCGAGCCGACAGCCGCCGAATTCGCGGCGCAGATGGATCTCCTGAAGTCGCTCTGCCACGTGCTGCCGCTCGGCGATGCGGTGGAGCGGCTGCGCCGGGGATCGCTGCCCCCGCGCGCGGCATGCATCAGCTTCGATGACGGTTACGCCAACAACCTCGAGATCGCCGCACCCATCCTGCAGGCCCGCGGCCTGCCGGCCGTGGTCTTCGTGGCCAGCGGGTTTGCCGCAGGCGGCTGCATGTGGAACGACGTGGTCATCGAGGCCCTGCGTGTCGCGCCGGTGGATATCGACCTCGGCGACTTCGGCATAGGCCCGCTGCACCTGGGCGATACGGCATCCCGGGCGCAGGCACTCCAGACCGTGTTGCCTGCACTCAAGTACCTGCCGCCGGCAGAACGGATGGAGAAGGCGCAGGCCATCGCGGAGCGGGCCGGTGCGCGCATCCCCCGGCAGCCCATGATGACGGCGGCGCAACTGCGCCAGCTGGGCGGCTTCGGCATCGAGGTGGGTGCCCATACCATCACCCACCCCATCCTGACCGCGATTGATGCGCGCAGCGCCGAAGAGGAAATCGCGGGCAGCAAGGCGGCGCTCGAGGCGATCACCGGACGGGCGGTGACGCTGTTTGCCTATCCGAACGGGCGCCCGGGCAGGGACTACGACCCGACCCACGTGCAGATGGTCCGACGCTGCGGCTTTTCCGCCGCGGTGTCGACGGCCTGGGGTGCATCGACATCGTCCTGCGATCCGCTGCAGTTGCCGCGCATGCTTCCGTGGGACCGGTCGGCGTTCCGCTTCGGCCTGCGCCTGGTGCGCAGCTTCGGGGAACGCCGGATACACCAGGCCTGACCTAGGGGGCCAGCCGGTGCTCCTGCAGCCATTGCTCCAGCATTGAAAGCGTGAAGATCAGGACCCCGTAGTAGCGGGCATCCTCCTGGCCGTGGAGGGTGCGCAGCCGGTCGATGAATGCCGGCGCGACGATGCCCCGGCTGCGCAGGCCCGCCAGGGCGGCGTCAATCTGTCCGGCAAGCTGCGGAGAATGCTGCAGCCACAGGCCGAAGGGCAGGCCGAAACCATGCTTTCTCTTGTTGATGATCTGTTCCGGCAGGAAATCGCGCATCGCATGCTTGTAGAAGGAGCGCAGCTGACGGCCTTCCATCTTCATCGAGGCCGGCACCCGCAGGGAAAGGTCCACCACATCCTGGTGCAACATCGGGTAGGAAACCCGGACGCCGGCCAGCTCGCACATGCGCTGGACCTTGCGCAGGTCGTTGTCGGCAAGGATGAAGCGCCAGTCGTAGTACAGCATCCGGTCGACCAGATCGGCCTCCGGCGCGGCGCTGTATACCGCGCGCATGTGCTGCAACGGACCGTCGGGATCGACAGCGGCCAGGAAGTCCGGGTGGAGCACTTCCGCGGCGCCGAGGCGCTGGAGGAAATTCCAGTTCTGGAAGCGGTCGGGCAGCGGGGTATTGGCCTGCGCAATGTAGTTGCGGCCCCTGCGCAGGACCGACACCCTCAGCGGTGCCGGCAGGGCGCCCAGTATCGGCTCGAGGAGCCAGGAACGCACAACGGCCGGCACCCGCTTGTAGTGCTCGAATACCTGTTGTTCCGCGTATTGCGGGTTGCCCGCAAACAGCTCGTCGCCGCCGTCGCCTGCCAGCAGGTGATCGACGCCGTGTTCGGCGGCCAGCAGGGCACAGCGGAGCACGGGAATGGCGGAGGCATTGCCGAAGGGTTCGTCGTAAGCCTGCGCGATCTTCGGCAGCAGGGTGGCGATGTCCTCCGGCGTGACGACATATTCGGTCGCCTGGCAGCCGAAGTGCTGGCTGGCCAGGCGGGCATACGCGAGTTCATCGTAGTCCCTGAAGCCGAAACCGATGGAAAAGGTGCGTGCCGCGCCGGGTTGTTCCCTGGCGAGAAAGCCGGCAACGGTCGAGCTGTCGAGTCCGCCGCTCAGGAAGGCTCCCGTTGTCCTGTCCGGCCGGGCGCCCTTCACCGCCGTCGTGAGCGCATCGTGCAGGCCACGCTTCAGCGTCGCGAAATCGGCCGGACCCCGTGTGAACCGTGGCTTCCAGTAGACCATCTCGCGAACGGTGCCGTTCTTCCAGACCAGTGCGGTGGCTGGCGGCAGCTTGCGGACCCCCTCGAAGACGGTTTCCGGCGAGGGGATCATGTGGAAGTGGATGAAGCTGAACAGCGCCTGGTGCCGCAGCCGTGGTGTGCCCCCGGCGAAGCGTGCGACCGCTTCTGCAGAGGTTGAAAAGACCAATCCCTTGCCGGACACCCGGTAGGCCAGCCGCTCGATGCCCATGTGATCGATGGCGATGAGGCCTGAATCCGCAGTCTCGTCGACGATGGCAACCGCGAACGGCCCTTGCAGGTGCTCCAGGAAGCCGGTCCCCCAGCGGCGATAGGCCGCAGCGATCGCGTGTGCGGGGGACGAGGCTTCCAGCACGGTGGATTCCGTCGTCCGCCACCAGATGTCGCCCCGGACGGCGACTGCCAGCCCGTCCGTCGAGATCCCGGAGGTTGCGCTGCAGCCGCCGGCCCGGTTCGTCTGCCAGATGCCCTGCCCCGCCGCCCCGTCCCCGGCGGTGAGGGAGGCGGTGGCGGCCTGCGGCGCGACATCGATCCGACCGATCCATCCAGACAGGTTTGCCATCGTGTTCAGGGGCGTCAGGTGAGGGGGATCGCCATGGTAGCGGCTTCGGAGGGCCAAAACTTCGACGAAGGTCCGCTGTGGCAGCGGGGGGATGGGCTATCCTACAGTCCTCGTGCGGGGCTCCGGCAGTCGTCGGGAAAGGACCCTTGCTCCGTCTGACTGGCGCCGGGCGCTACATAACGCGATAACATGACTGGCATGCATATCCTCTTCTGGGCGACGGCTGCGCTCATCGTCTATGTCTATGCGGGTTACCCGGCGCTGCTGGCCCTCATCGGTGCCTGCGGGGGGCGCAAGTCGGTGAAGGCTGCGCCGCTCGAACCGCCCGTGACGCTGGTCGTATCGGCATACAACGAGGCCGGGGTCATTGGCGAGAAGATGGCCAACAGCCTTGCGCTCGACTACCCGGCCGGGAAGCTGGAAGTGCTCGTCGTCTCCGATGCCTCGGATGACGGGACCGACGACATTGTCCGGTCCATCGCCGACCCGCGCGTGCAGCTGTTGCGGATGGAAGCGCGGGGTGGCAAGACGCTCGGCCTGAATGCCGCGGTGCTGGCCGCGCGGGGGGAGATCGTCGTCTTTTCGGACGCCAATGCCATGTACCGACCGGACGCCATCCGCAGGATGGTCAGCAATTTCGCGGATCCTGCCGTCGGCGCAGTCATCGGTGAATCGACATATTCTGATGCCACTGGCGGCGCCGACCAGGACGAATCCCTGTACTGGCGCTACGAGGTGGCCATCAAGCGGCTGGAGTCCGCGATCGGTTCGGTCGTCGGTGGGGACGGTGCGATCTATGCGATTCGCCGGTCGCTCTATGTTCCCATGCGGGCCGATGCGCTGTCGGACTTCGTCAATCCGCTGCAGATCGCCAGGAGCGGCTACCGCTGCGTCTACGAGCCGCGGGCCATTTCAGTGGAGAAGGCGGCCGGGGACTTTGACCGGGAGTTCCGCCGCAAGGTCCGCATCGTCAATCGTGCCTGGCGCGCCATGATGTCGCTCAAGGACCTGCTCAATCCGTTCCGGCACGGCTTCTTCACCCTGGAGATCGTTTCCCACAAGGTGCTGCGCTGGCTCGTCCCGCTGTTCCTGCTCATCTGCCTGCTGGCCAATTTGGCCCTCCTCCGGGAAGGAGGGCTGTATGTATTCCTCCTTGCCGGGCAGGTGCTGTTCTATGCGCTGGCGGCGGTGGGCCATGCCCGGCGCCTGCGGGGCGACCTGCCGCGCGCCCTTGCACTGCCGTATTATTTCGTGATGGTCAATCTCGCGAGTGCGCGGGGCATTCTCGAGGCGTATTGGGGCAGGACCTATACGACCTGGACGCCGCCACGTGCCAGCTAGGGTTGTTCCGGACTCATCCTGGAGGGCAGGGGTACCGGCCGCGGCTGCTCCTGGTTGTGCAGCCGCCGCCGTTGGAGGTAAAGGAGAATCATGACTCAGATCGACAGGGTCCGCCGGATCCTCGGGGATGCGCTGCAGCTGGGCCCGCGTGCGGATGCACTGCGGGAGGACAGCCGCCTGCTCGGCGCCATCCCGGAATTCGACTCCATGGCGGTGGTGAGCGTCCTCACGATGATCGAGGAGGAATTCGGCTTCACGATCGATGACGACGAGATGTCCGGTGAGTTGTTCGAAACGCTCGGCTCCCTGACGGCGTTCGTCGAGGCGAAGTTGCAAGGGTGAGCGGCAGCCGTCCTCGTGCAGAATTCATCGATTCGGCACGTGGCAGGATATTCGTTCTCCTGCGTGCACCGGACCGCCCGGGTGGCCGTGCGGTCCTGATTGCCCCGCCCTTTGCGGAGGAGATGAACAAGTGCCGCCGGCTCTGTACGGCCCTCGCGCAGGCACTCAATCACCGGGGTATCGCCATGGTGGTGCCGGATCTCCATGGAACAGGCGACAGCGAGGGCGACTTTGGCGAGGCGGACTGGGACTGCTGGACGGAGGACCTCTGTGCCGCTGCCGATCATTCCGCACGGGCAGGCTGGCCAGTGGCGGGGTTGCTCGGGATCCGCCTCGGCTGCCAGCTGGCGGCCGATTTCAGCCGGCGGCGCACGGCACCCCTGGAGCGAACCGTGTACTGGCAACCGGTTACGGACGGGGCCCGGTTCCTCGGCCAGTTCCTGCGGCTGAGGGTGGCAGCGCGCATCATGGCCGCTGACCGTGAATCCGTACCCCGGTTGCGCGAGCGCCTGGCGGCCGAGGGCTCGCTTGACGTCGCCGGTTACACGCTGACGGCGGGGCTTGCGCGGGAAATCGACCGGCGCTCGGTGACCGACTGCCTGCATGCCAATCTTGGGCGGCTGTCGGTGATGGAAGTGCTGCGGTCGGTCCCGGATGCCGGCGCGACGGCCGTGGCCAGCCAGTTGCTGGAACATGCCGCAGGCGTCGCGATCGGGACGAGTCACCACCGGGTCGCCGGGGAACCGTTCTGGAGTTCGACGGAAATCGTCGACAACCCGTCCCTCGTTGAACTCACGGCCGGCCAATTCGCGGCACTGGCATCGTGAGCATGACCGAGAGAGCCCTGCTGTTCGGCTGCGAAGGCGCGCTCCTTGCCGGAATCCTCCATGCGCCCGCTCCCGCGGTGTCGGCGACCGGCGTGCTGATCATCGTCGGTGGGCCGCAATACCGGGTTGGCAGCCATCGCCAGTTCACGCTGCTGGCGCGGGAGATTGCCGCGAGGGGGCATGCCGTGATGCGCTTCGACGTCCGGGGCATGGGAGACAGCGAAGGCGAGAGCCCCGGTTTCGAAGCACTGGGCCCGGACATCCGCGCCGCGCTCGCCGAGTTTCTGCGGCAGGTGCCCGCCATCCGCTCGGTCGTGCTCTGGGGGCTGTGTGACGGGGCATCGGCCGCGCTGCTCAATTGTGACGCCCACCCGGCGGTGGCTGGCCTGGTGCTGGTCAATCCCTGGGTTCGCACCGGGGCTGGCGAAGCGCGTGCGGTGATGCGCCACTACTATTTCCAGCGCCTCCTGCAGCGCTCGTTCTGGCGCAAGGTGCTTGCCGGGCAGTGGTCCCTGGTGCGCTCGCTGCAGGAGTTTGCCGGTGTCGCGAGGCGGGCGCAGCGCGAGGACACAGGCGGGGTGCGGCAGTCCGGCTCATTCCTTGCGCGGATGCTCAGCACGGCACGTCGTTACGAAGACCCCATCCTGCTGCTCATCAGCGAACAGGACCTGACCGCAGCGGAGTTCGTCGATCTGTGCCGCGACTCCGCAGAGTGGCGGTCGGCCCTTGCCCGGAAGAACGTCTCGTGGGAGCGGCTGCGCGGGGCGGACCACACGTTTTCCGGGCGTGAGCACCTGCAGGCTGCCGTGCGTGTGACATGCCAGTGGCTGGCATCGGTGGCTTCCCCGGTGCGCTGATTCCATGGGCATCACGGGACTGCTGTTTCTGGCGGGATTCACGGCGTGCATGGCTCTTGCCCTGTTCCGCCACCCGCGCTTTGGCCTCTACGCCTATCTTGGCGTGTTCTACCTGCACCCGCCGTCGCGCTGGTGGGGCGTCTTCCTGCCGGACCTGCGCTGGTCGCTGCTGGCGGCACTGGTGACGCTGGTCGCCACCTGGAGGCTGAAGGCCGACGAGGAACGGGCGTCGTGGATCTCGTTCCTGGGCGCCAAGCTGCTCATCGCCTACACGGCATGGTTCTGGCTGCAGAACCTCTGGGCGCTGGACCGGGACGAGAACCTGGAAGCGTCCATCCTGTTTACCAAGTACGTCATGCTCTTTTACCTGATCTACCGTCTCGTCGACAGCACCGCCGAGATGCGCCGTTTCTTCGTGCTGCATGTGCTGGGTTGCTTCTATCTGGGATGGCTCGCCTACGGCGCGACATTCGAGGGCCGGCTCGAGGGTGTCGGCGGCCCCGGGATCGACGAGGCAAACGCGCTGGCCATGCACCTTGGAACCGCGGTGATGTGCGGCGCGATGCTCGTGCTGGTGGGACCAGGCCTGATCCGGTGGGTCGCAGTGGTGGCCATGCCATTCATCCTCAACGCAATGGTGCTGGCCGGGAGTCGCGGGGCATTTGTGGCCAGCCTGGCGGGTTCCTTCGTGCTGCTGAGGTACAAGCCAAGGACCCACCGGATGGCGTTCTACGGCCTGGGTGTCCTGGCCCTCGTGCTGTTCGGAATACTCGCCAACCAGATGTTCTGGGACCGGATGGGGACGATCACCACCGGCATCGAGGATGAAAGCCAGATGGACACCAGTGCGTTCAGCCGCATCGTCGTGCTGGAAGCACAGGTGGAGATGGCCGTCTCCCATCCGTTTGGCACGGGGCATCGTGGAACCGCCATCCTCAGCCCCCTCTATATCGATGAAAAGTACCTGAGCGCCGCACCTGCAGACGGGACGATCGAGCGCCGGCGCGCATCCCACAACACCTTCATGACCACGTGGGTCGAGCAGGGCTTCCCGGGGGCCATCATGTTCGTGGCGATGTGCGCCTGGGCAGTGTCGACGGTTCGCAGAATCCGCCGGATGCAGGCGGAGGGCGATGCCGAGGTGATTGCGCACACGGCAGCCCTGGCTGGCGGGTTGTTGCTGGTGTTCGTGGCCGGCATGTTCGTTGATTACCTGAAGGCGGAAGTGCAGATCTGGCTGTTCGCCCTGCTGGCAGCGCAGTTCTCCATCGTGTTGCGGGGGCAGGCGGCCGTGGGAGAAGTATCATGATCGGTCATCGCATCCTGAGCGCCTTTGCCTGTGGCACGGTGATGGTGCTGGGCCAGGTGGCGCCCGCTGCCGCCCAGATCACGGAACAGTCGCGGGCGGCAGCCGAGCGCGAGGCGGAATGCGGATCCCTGTTCAACAGCGTCGGGCCGTTCGACTACCGCACCCGGGACTCCACGCCCCAGCGGCACTGGGACGACCAGGACACGACGCGCAACCACTACGATCCGGCATCGAGGCGCATCAAGGAGGGGGAGCTGTCCGAGCGCGTTCTGGCGGACATCGACTTCCTGCTGCGCGAATATCCCAATCACTACCCGGCTCTCCAGTTGCTGATGGACTACGACTCCCGGGGGGGCAAGACCTACGGCTTCCGCACGCCGGATTGCTATTTCGAGAGGGCGCGACGCTTCCAGCCGGATGACCTGACGGTCATCATGTATGAGGCGTACTACTGGCTGAAGAAGGGCAACCACGAGCGGGCCCGACAGGCCTACGAGGATGCGCTCACGCTCGATCCGGGTTCAGCGGACGCCAACTACAACTACGGCCTGTTCCTGGCCAACGCCGGGGAGTATGACCGCGCACTCAAGCATGCGCAGGTCGCCTACGCGGCCGGCTATCCCCTGGCAGGCCTGCGCCGCAAGCTCGAACAGGCTGGCAAATGGCAGCCGCCACCCGCGCCGGCCCGTCCGTCAGCAGTGCAGCCCGAGGCGCGCTGAAGACCTATTCCCCACCGTTCTGCCGCGCCGTCCCGCCGCGCCTGCGGATCCTGTCGAGGAGTCGCGTCGTGCCGCCAGCCATGCGCGCTGCCAGCCCCCTGGAGTAGATCCAGTAGTTGCTGTGGCTGTTCAGGTCGCTGGTCCACTTCAGCTTGTGCGGTGCTGCATCCCCGAGGAAATCGTATACGTCCGCCTGCTCGTCGAAGGCGCGCCGCACCGAGGCATCGATGACCCTGGCGCCTGCATCGGCGATCTGCCTGTCGAATGACGTCTTCAATTGCCCGACCCAGCCGTTGTAGCGGCAGCCAAGGACATACGCAGCCGGGCGGTCCTTGACGAGGAGCACGTTGGCAAACAGGGCCTGCATCCCGGCCAGGGCGGGCAGCAGCTGGGCGTGATAGTCCCTTTCGGTCGTGCTCTGGGAGATGGCGATGCCAGACTCCGCCTTCCAGCTGGCAGCCTCGACAGCCAGCATCCGGGTGAGAAGCCTGTCGGTGTCTCCCGTGCCGATGGTCCACTCCATGCCCGTTTCGCCCGCATCGACCATGCGGCGGGTTGCCCGCGTGACGTTGGCACGGAACTTCTTCGTGCGTGTCGCCAGGAACTGGTCCCAGTCCGTGGTGATCCGGATGTACGGGGATGTCTCCCCGGGTTGCGTGATGATCGTCGAGCCATGCTGGCGGGCGAATGCTTCCAGCGTCCTGCCGGTCGCCGAATCCGCCGGCACGTTGTTGAAATGCAGCAGGTCCCAGCCGCCGGCTCCGGCCTGTCGCAGCGTTTCGGCAAGCAGCTGTTCCGCCTGGCAGGACGCGATGAGTCCGGCGTGGTAGGACACCAGGTTCGTGACGGGCGCCACTGTCCTGAGGGGAAGTCCCATGCGTCGTACGACGGTCTGGCGGAACGGCAGAATCCCGACCAGCTCCCGTTCCTGAAACCACGCGGCAACCCGGGTTTCGTCACTGATGCCATGGCTGCGCACGACCGCATCCATCCACCGGGGATCGTGCGAGGGGTTCAGGCCGAGATTGCGCACCATCTCGATCCAGGCAGGCGCCAGCACCTGCAGCGCCTCCGTCCAGCTGAACATGCGGATGGTCATCTGTGCTCAGGCAGGCCGGCGTGGCGGCTGGCTTTCGACGAGCTGGTCGAGGCGGGCAGCCAGCTGGCCGGTCAATGCTTCGCGTGAGTAGGCCCTGACCATCCCGGCCGAAGGCAGTCCCGCCTCCAGCCGCGTGGGGTCCATCAGCCACCGGCTGACCAGGGCGGCGATGGCTCCGGCGTCCGTGAGATCCGCCATGGAATCGATCCCCACCCGGTGAAGTGTCCTTGCCGTCTCGCCCGCCGGATGCACGAGTGCAATCACCGGCCGGCCTGCGCGGAGGTATTCGTAGAGTTTCGCCGGCACCGCTGGATTGGACGTGAGGCCCTGCAGGACGAGAAGGGCGTCGGCGTTGCACATCTCCGCGAGCGCTTCGCGGTAGGGCAGGGGTCCGGCGAAGGACACCAGGGCCTCCACCCCGTGATCGGCCGCGAGCTTCCTGAAATGATCGACGTTGCCCGGGTCACGGAGCCGGAGCTCGAAATCCTGCGGCGAGATCATTCCCCTTGCCGCGAGCCTGCCCAGGGCGCAGAACAATTGCGAGGGGTCACGGTCCATGCCCGGGTAGATGGTGCCGCTGTGCAGGAGCACGCGCGGGCCCGCACGTGGCTTGCGTACTGCCGCATCGAACATGCCCTCTTCATATCCGTTGGGTATCACGTCGAGATTTTCCCGCGGAAATGCCCCGTGGCGTTCGGCAAAGATCAGCCGTGCGCTGTCGGTGCAGAAGACGGCGCCCGCAGCGCGCTGCGCCGTGAGCGCTTCGATTTTCAGGCGGGCGTTGCGCAGGGCCGGGTCCTTCGGGAAGGTTTCGCCGGTCTCTGGAAAATGCTCCACCATGGGATCACGGAAATCCGCAACCCACGGCCGGTCCGTCAGGCGTGCGAGGGTGGCCCCGATGCGATGGGCCGTGGCAATCGGATAGGTGGACCAGATGGCATCGACCTGGTGGCGTGCGATGAGCTGCAGGCCGCGTGGCACGGCGGTCAGCCACCAGCTTGCCCAGGCATCCGGAATGGCCATCCTGCGCCAGTAGCGGCCGCCGGGTGCGAGGTGGCGTGTGGCATCCAGGGCCGGTGTTCGCGCCACGAGGACATCGGCGGGAATGTCCTGCATCTGCCCGCTCCCCACGCGGGGATAGGCGAATGGCGCCACCGACAGGACGATCGGCCGCCAGTTGTGGCGGCGCAGATGGATCGAGAACGACAGTGTCCTCTGCAGTCCGCTGCTGACCGCACAGGGTGGGTAATGGAATGCGATCAGCAGTGCAGTTCGGGTTGCGGGCACAGGAAAGTTCTTCAAATGACAAACGGCACTTGTACACTAGCGCCGTCGGCTCTCTGGACGGGTATTGCTGATGCCGGGAGCCTCGTGGATTCTACCTTGGCGGCCCGGTGATGATTGAGATTCAGCCCGCAGATATCGTGGCCGACGCCGGCCTCCTCGTGGAATCCCTCCGCACGCACCTGACAGCGCGCTCCGACATGCAGCGCCATGCCTGGCTCTATCGGCAGAATCCCCATGGACAGGCGCTGGCCTGGATTGCCAGGGATACGACGAAGCAGCTTGTCGTGGGTTCCGGTGCGATCATTCCCCGCCGGATGTGGTACCAGGGTGCACCGCAGATGGCCTGCGTGATGGCGGACTTCTGGGTTCATCCCGATTACCGAACCCTGGGGCCGGCCGTCAAGCTGCAGAGAGCCTGCGTGGCAGGCGCCCACGCACTCGGCTTCGGCTTCTGCGACATGCCCCAGGCCAGCATGCCCGCCGTGTACCGGCGTCTGGGACTGTCGGGCGACAAGGTTCTCGTGCGCTCCACGAAGCTGCTGTCCGTCGATCACCATCTGGCACGGCTGTGCGGCTCGCGGCGCCTGGGCTCCTGGCTGGCCAGGCCCCTCAACGCCGCCCTGCGCCTGTACGATCGCCGGCCGTCCCCCGGAGGCAGGTGCGATATCGACCGCAGCGATGAGCCTTTCGGGCCGGAGTACACCCGGCTGGCCCAGGATTGCGCCGGGCAATACGCGATCTGCGTCCACCGCGATGCGCAGTATCTGCAGTGGCGCTATCGGAGCCACTACTTCCTCCGGCACCAGGTCTACACCGCGCGTCGCTCGGGCGTGCTCCAGGCGTATCTCGTCGTCGCCGATGTCGGGGGCAACGCCCAGATCATGGACCTCTTCGGAACACCGGATCGGGGTGTGATCCTCGATCTGCTCCTTGGGGCGGCCGCCGGGCTGAGGCGGGACTATCCCGCCCTCTACGCGACCCTCTCCGGGACCCACCCGTTGGCCACGATGCTGGCCGCTGCCGGCTTTGTCAGCCGTGCGCGTCTGCCCCTCGTCGCCCAGTGCTTTGGCGAGCCCGGCCAGCCGGCGGGTGGCGTCCAGGAGTGGTCGCTCTGCTACGGAGACATCGATTTTTGACCGGGCGGTTTGCATTTCCGAAAGAGGCGGTCCTGGATGTACGCTTCCTCGGGCTGCACTCCGGCGGGCTGCGCAAGCCGCGCTCGCCGGATGGTCTGGCATACGACTTTCATCTCGCGCGCAATGCGCTGTTCCATGCGACACCCGCCTTGCAGCTGCACCCGGGCGACACGGTCCTGGTGCCTGCCTATGTGTGCAGGACCGCCGTGCAGCCGTTCCTGGCCCGTGGCATCCGCTGCGAGTACTACCGGGTCGGCACCGACTGCAGGCCGGACCCGGAGGATCTGCAGCGCCGGCTGTCCCCGGCCGTCCGCGCCCTGCTGGTCGTCCACTATTTCGGGTTTCCGCAGCCGGTCCGGTGGCTGAGGCAGCTGTGCGACGAGCGGGGCCTGCGCCTCATCGAGGATTGCGCCCATGTCCTGACCGGCAGCGCCGAGGGGGCGGTGCTCGGGTCGTCCGGCGATGCCAGCGTGTTCAGCTGGCGGAAATTCCTGCCGGTGAACGATGGCGCGACGTTGTTTCTAAACCGGGGGGCGGCATGCGATGCGCCGGTTCTGGCGCGGCCGGGCCTGGCAACGGATATGCGTGCCGCATACAACATCCTGCAGGCGGCGGCAGCCCATCCGGAATCGCGGTTCTGCCGCTGGCTGTACGGATCGGCGGCTGCGGCACGCCGGATCCTCGCCCGGTCGCCGCGTGATGCGGAGGCCCGGGGGCATCGCGGGAGTTGGCGGGACGTGCCCCCGGTCGGTGACGTGCATGGTGCGGATTTCGCCCTGGACCGGGTGCAGTTGCCGATCAGCCGGGTCTCGGCTGTCCTGGTCGACCACAGCGCCGTAGCCCGCATCCGTGAGGCCCGGCGCCGGAATTACGCACTGCTGGCCGCGGGGCTGCGCCGGATTCCCGGTGTCACCCTGCTGCATGAGGCCCTTCCGGAGGACATCTGTCCCTGGATACTGCCCTGCTTCATGGAGGGTGCGCCGCAAGCGCTCGCCGAACTGCGCCGCCGCGGCATCCCGGCCGTCAGCTGGAGCGGCGTCAGGTCACCGATTCGTCCGGGTGAATATCCGGAAGCCGAACTGCTGTATGAGAAGCTGCTGTTCCTGCCGGTGCATCAAGGCATGCGGGAGGCCGACATCGCGCGTGTGCTCGAGACTGTGGCGGTGCTCTGAACCGCCACCGTAGCCCTCTCAGTTGACCTGGACGTTGGCGGGCGGCATCGGGCTGACCCGCGGCTGGGGTGCGGCGATGGGCTGCGTGGAGACGATCAATTCGTCGTACCAGACGCGCGAGGTGACGCCGGCGCGTCCGGATGTGGGAGGCAGTGCGGTCATGTATGGCGTGAACGTCAGGTTGTTGTAGCCCTCGTCACTGCCCGGCAGCTGGCTGCAAGGGTCGTTGTTGCAGTGAAGGACGAAATTGGGCACGCGGATGAACTGCTTGTAGCCGCCGCCCTCCCGGGCCACCCAGGCCTCCACCTGGCTGTTCGGCTGGTTCCAGGTGCCGATCTGGACCCGGTAGTAGAACGTCAGCCATTCATCGGGCACGAAGTAGAAGCACGAAGCGGTCGAGTACTGGCCGTACTGGCAGGAGTAGCCGGCCTGCTGGAGGAGATACGGCGGCGAATCGGTGTATGCGGTGTTGGCCAGGTTGGTGGACAACCCGCGGCCGCCGCAGTCCGTGTACATGGCGGCCAGGTTGGTCAGGTAGCGGTTGTGCGTTGTCAGCTCGATTGCCGCGCACGTGGCCTGGTTCATGTGGAAGATGACGGTCTTCCACGCCGAGCCGGTATCCCAGGTGTTGTTGAGCATCTCCGGCGAGAAGCGCTGGCGGAACTGCAGGTAGAACGTGGAATTCTGCCCGAAGCGCTGTCCCAGCCCGTCATTGCTCAGCGGCGACCAGCGTCCGGCGATGTTGGCGCCGGCGTGGGGCGGTGGCGGCAGGTCGAATCGCAGGGAGCCACCACCGGAGGCCCGGGTGACCGTATCCAGGCTGCCGCGATAGGTCCCCGCCCCGTCAGGATGCAGGTTGACCCCCCGCACGATGTCCGTCGTCGTGTTGTCGAAGCCCACGCATTTCACCACGCCGGGTGCCGCGCAGCGCGCCTGGAAGTCCTGGTCGGCACTGACCTGCGCTGCTGCATGGAGGCTCAGCAGGATTCCCGCCAGGCCCGACAGTACTCGTAATGTCTTCATGGGCACGCCCTCACTGAACCGAAACATTGGCCGGCGCCACTGGCACCTTGATGCTGCCGCGATCTGCGGGCAGGCGCAGCGCGTAGATGTTGGCGTCCACGCTGTTGACCAGCACGAACACGCTCGAGGCCACCGAATATCGCCAGCGTCCGTTCGTGCCGTTGCCAACCGGGGTGGGGCCGCCGGTGAGTGCCGTGCGTGTCCACTGGCGCGTATCGAGGTTGAGTGAGTAGACATCGCTGCCGGAATTTTCCGACCAGGCGACGATGGAGTTGCTGACGGGATCGTATTCGATGCCCGGGTAGCGCGCGTTGACGATGGCATCGCCCCCGGTGGTTGCCAGCGTCTGCAGCTGGTAGGTGCTGCCCGGCCCGATGTTGATCGTGTAGACGCGGCCGGCTCCTGCGGCGCTGTCCCAGCCGATCAGCACGAAGCGCCGCCGCTGGGGATCGATGGTGGCTCCCATGTGGTAGCCCAGCGCGGCCCCCGAGGGCGTCAGCCGGGTGTAGGCGTCCGCATTGACATCGTATGAATAGAGATTCCGGCGGTCGTGCAGATAGATGAGCCCTGACACCGGGTCATAGGCCGTGGTCATCCCCGCGTCGCCCACGGGAATGGGCCCGGAGGGCTGCATCCGCCGCCATTGTTTGCTCGCAAAATCGAATGTCCAGGTGTCGGAGCCGAAGTTGCCCGCGTTGCAGGCCAGGGAGCCGCCGAAGACGAACATCCTGTCGGCGCTTGCGATGTACTCGATGCCGTCGTACGTGTGCCGGCTGTTGGGCTGGGTGCCGCCGGCGATGGCATCGACACAGCTGCCGGACGATGCAACGGGCAGGCCCGGGTTGGTCAGGCGCTCCGGAATCAGCGTGTCGAGTGGCAGGGCATAGAGTTCGTTCCCGTAGTAGTCGTTGTGACCGCCGCCCCAGACGATCATCCGGTTGCGTGTCGAATCGAACACGCCGCTGCTCCACGCGAGCGTGATGGCCGGGCAGCCGCTTGCCCCACTGACGGACGGGAAGCCGTTGTCGGCAGCGCAGACCGTGCGCAGGCGGGTATTGGGAATCGAGTACCAGCCGGTGCCGGGTGGCAGGTCCGCTGCGGCGGCAGTGATCGCGCACACCGCGAGCGCGGCGGTCGCCAGATGCTTCAAAGGTGACATGTCTTGATCCTCACGCGACCCATGCAAATTGGCCACAAACCGGGCAAGCCGCCCTTCGCGAGTGATGTTGCCACGCTGGCGCATGGTTGCGCGCAAGTGAGGCAAGGGAGTCGGCCCGCCCGCTGGTGACTGGAAAATGCCGGCACAACCCGAACCGGCAGGCCATTTAATCAGTATGGGCAACCGATCGCCAAGGGGGTCAGCCGCACCATGAGACATGGGTCACAGAAGCGGATGCAGGCCAGTTGAATATTTAGACAATCCATGAACTTATGACAGTCCCGGAGGTGCCTGACCGTCAGGCAGGCATGGCCTGCTGCGCTCCCATGACGGTGCCAGCAGGGCTTGCCGGATGCCGGTCGGCGGCGGAGCCTGGCGCTTCCGGAGCCGGTGTAACGGCCCCGGGGCACGGGTTACCGCTCGTTCAGCCCGTATCGCCCCGGCCCGATCATGGCCACGGCGAGCGCACTCGCAAGGTACATGCCCTGCAGTTCAAGGGCCCAGCCGCCGACGGGACCAAGCTCGAACAGGTGGCCGAGATGGGCCAGTCCGAAGGCAAACAACATGTTGATGGCGATGATGGCGCCGCCGATGCGGGCATACCAGCCGGCGATGACCATGAGCGGCGCGGCGACCTCGCCGATGTAGACCCCGTAGGCCACCCAGGCGGGCAGCCCGGCGCCACCCACCATGCCGGTGATGGCGCCGATGCCGTGGCGCAGTTTGGCAATGCCATGCAGCAGCACAAGCAGACCCAGCGCGAGCCGCAGCACCAGTTTGCCGCTGTCATTCATGGCTTCGATACCCTCGGTATCGGCACACTTCGGGCGCGGATACGCGCGCTGCGCCGCGTTCCTACTTGGCCAGCTGGAACAGCGTGGAGGGGACCCAGCCTTCGTTGCCCAGCTCGTCGCTCACCTTCCAGAACATGCCCTGCTTCTCGCCCGTGGGGTAGAGCATCATGCCCGGATCCAGGTCGCGCACCACGCTGGCCTTGGTGTCCGGCTTGGCATACATGCGCCCGGGCTTGGCCATGGTCACAGCCTGTTTGAGGTTGTCGGCCGTGGCGTTCAGGTCCATGCCCTTGATCTCGGTCACCAGCTTCGAATAGGCGTCGAGGTAGGCCATGGTCACCACCTGGCCGATCTCGGTGTTGGCGTAGCCGGTGGCACCGGCCGCCGCGAAGCCGCCGAAGAAGGCGCCGCCGCCGGCGCCCCAGCCGAGGTCGGTCTTCTTGGCGTGGCCCTGCTGGAGCGCGACCTGCTCGGTGGAGCGCACGTCGGTCAGGGTCAGCACCACGTCGGCCTCCTTGCTCTTGAGGTTGATGCCGCCGATCACCGCACCGGCCACCCCGCCGATCATGCCGCCCAGCAGGCCACCGATGCTCCTGCCGCCGGAGTCCTTGTTCTTGGTGACCACGTCGGGGACCAGCACGTAATCGGCGGCCTTCATCTGGCCCTTGCCGATGTTGGAGCCCCCGCGCATCTCGCCGCCGGAGCTCAGTGCGCGCTCCTGCTGGGCGGCAGCCAGACCCTTGCCCCGGTCCACCAGCGTGAAGCACTTGGACTGCGAGACGAACACCTTGATCAGTGCCTCGGGTGACTCGAGGTTGTAGGCGAGCCACCACTTGTTTTCCGGTTCGGTCACCGCCAGGGTGCCGAGCTTCTTGGCACAGGTGGGAATCTCGATGGTCTGGGAAGCGTCGTCGGCTGCGACGGCTGCGGGTGGCAGCACGGTGCCGGCCGCAACAACGGTCAGGGCGACGGCCAGGGTCTGGGCGTGACGGTCGAGTCGCATGGGACGACCTCCGGAAGACTACGGGTTGTTCGGCTTTGTTCTTGCGCCCCAACGCAGGAAAGGACACGCCAGGATCGTGTCTGCCAGGCGGCGTCAGTGCGGCGATACCTCATGCCGCATCGAGGCGTGGGGGAACGCTAATACTTTGTCGGGCAGGGCGCAACTGCCGTGGTGCAGTGCACAGCCTGCCGGTTCGACCGGCGCCGGCCCGCCAGGGCCGGCGCCGGGGGGGGCTTTCGGTGCCCGCGGCTGTCAGCGCAGGTTCGATGCCGCGAAGTCCCAGTTCACCAGGCTCCAGAAGGCTTCGATGTACTTCGGCCGGGCATTGCGATAGTCGATGTAATAGGCGTGCTCCCACACATCGGCAGTCAGCAGCGGGCGGTCGCTGCCGGTGATGGGCGTGGCGGCATTCGAGGTGTTGACGATGCCGAGCGAGCCGTCCGGGCGCTGCACCAGCCAGGTCCAGCCGGAACCGAAATTGCCCGCTGCCGACTTGCTGAATTCGTCCTTGAACTTGTCGAATGAGCCGAATGCCTTGTTGATGGCCTCGGCCAGCCTGCCCTGCGGCGCTCCGCCACCCTGCGGCTTCATCGAGTTCCAGTAGAAGGTGTGGTTCCAGACCTGCGCGGCATTGTTGAACATGCCGCCGGAGGACTTCCGGACGATGTCCTCCAGCGAGGCCCTGGCGAACTCGGTGCCTTCGATCAGCTTGTTGAGGTTGGTCACGTACGCCTGGTGGTGCTTGCCGTGGTGGAACTCGAGCGTTTCGGCCGAGATGTGCGGCTCCAGGGCGTTTTTTGAATAGGGCAGCGGAGGCAGTTCGATTGCCATCGTGGGGCTCCTTGGTCGTTCTGGCTGGACGGTGACGGACCGGCGCATCGGATGATGGCCGTCGGCAGGCCCTTACGATACCACCCTGCCGGCGCCGGGGAAGGCACAAGGCGCCGTGATGGGCGGCGCTGGCCACCCAGTGGGTGGCGGGGCCAGCCGCAACCGCGGCCATGTCGGGTGCTTGCACCGCTTCAGGCACTGGTGTTAGAAAATCGCCTGCCGGCACTCCCTGTGCCGGACCAGATCGTCCCACGGAGGAACGGATGTCCCATCGATTGCTGACCGCTGTGTTTGCTGCACTGGCCCTTGCCGGCTGCGCCAAGCCTCCCGCCAATCCGCCGCCCGCCCAGCCCGCGAGCCAGGCAGCCACACCGGCGAGCACACCCGGTGAGGAACTGCAGGCCAGGGCCGCCGCCCTCTTCAAGCCGCTGCCGGCCGAGATGGCGAGCGAGCAGCATCCGTCCACCGAGGCCAGGGTTGCCCTTGGCCGCATGCTGTACTTCGACACGCGCCTGTCGAAAAACCAGGCGATTTCCTGCAACACCTGCCACGATCTCGCCCGCTACGGGGTCGATGGCGCGCCAACCAGTGCCGGACACAAGGGCCAGCGCGGCGCGCGCAACTCACCGACGGTCTACAACGCGGCGCTGCACATTGCCCAGTTCTGGGACGGCCGGGCGGCTGATGTGGAGGCCCAGGCCAAGGGCCCGGTATTGAACCCGGTCGAGATGGCCCTGCCGGATGCCGCCGGGGTGGTGAAGGTGCTGAAGTCGATCCCCGGGTACTCCCCGGCCTTCCAGGCCGCTTTCCCCGGTGAAGCCGATCCCGTCACCTTCGACAACGCGGCTGCCGCGATCGGCGCCTTCGAGCGCCGGCTGGTGACGCCCTCGCCCTTCGATCGTTACCTGGCCGGCGATGCCAATGCGCTGACGGCGGAACAACGTGCCGGACTGGCGACGTTCATGGACACCGGCTGCACGACCTGCCACAACGGCGTGGGGATTGGTGGCGGCATGTACCAGAAGTTCGGGCTGGTGAAGCCTTTCGACACCCAGGACACCGGGCGTGCGGAAGTCACCGGCAGCGATGCCGACCGGTTCATGTTCAAGGTGCCCTCGCTGCGCAACATCACCGAGACGGCACCCTATTTCCACGACGGCAAGGTCGCCACGCTCGATGAGGCCATCCGTCTCATGGCCGAGCACCAGCTCGGCCGGACGCTGACGGACACCCAGGTCGGCGAAATCCACGCCTTCCTCGGCAGCCTGAAGGGCGAGATTCCGGCGGCCTACATCGTCAGGCCGGCGCTGCCGGAAAGTGGCCGGGATACGCCGAAGGCCGACCAGGGCTGAGGACTGCTGCGCTGCCAGGCCTGGTGGCCTGGCAGCGCCGCGTTTCAGGTACGCGACGCTTCGAAGGTGCCCTGGATCGAGGCGTCCATGGCCTCGTCGAACTGGGCGTCGGTCTGCTGCGCGGTCAGGCCCTCGACCAGGGCACGCGAGAAACTCGCGATCATGCCGTGCTGCCGGGCCAGCCGCCGGTTGGATTCCTCGCGGCTGTAGCCGCCGGAGAGTGCCACCACGCGCAGCACATTCCGGTGCGCGATGCAGCCGGCGTAGAGGTTGTCCTGCTCGGGCAGCGTGAGCTTGAGCATGACGCGCTTGCCGGCCGGCAGGGCGTCGAGTGCCTTGAGCATCGCGGCCTTGAGCAGGCCTTCGGCAGCAGCCTTGTCCGGGCACTTGATGTCGACCTCGGGCTCGATGGTGGGCACGAGGCCGGCGGCTAGAATCTGCCTGCCGACCTCGAACTGCTGGGCGACGATCCGGTCGATGCCTGCGGCGTTGGCCTGCTTGATCACCGAGCGCATCTTGGTGCCGAAGATCCGCTTGGCCACCGCCTTCTCCAGCAGCGCACCCAGCGCCGGCATGGGTTTCATCAGCTGTACGCCGTCGGCCTCCTCGGCCAGGCCCTTGTCGACCTTGAGGATCGGCACCACGCGCTTGACGTTCCACAGGTAGTCGGCAGTGGGCTGGCCGCCGATGTCGCGGTCCATGGTGTTCTCGAACAGGATCGCGGCCAGGATGCGGTCACCGTTGAAGGCCGGTGTGGTGATGATCCGCGTGCGCATCTGGTGTACCAGCGCGAACATCTGCTCGTCGCCGGACCAGGCATCGCTCCTGATGCCATAGAGATTCAGCGCCTTGGGGGTGCTGCCACCGCTCTGGTCCAGCGCGGCGATGAAGCCCTGCTGGGTGCCCATCTTGCGGGCCTGCTGTTCGATCCTGCTCATGATTCTGCCTCACATGGGTAGCGCCGCCCGGGCCGGTCGGACGCAAACCCGGATTGTAGATCATGGACCGGGCGGCGCCAGTCCGGGGAATCACATAAGCCGCCCTGCCAAAGCGGGTGCCGGCGGCTGGTAAAATCAGCCCCAACTGATAGCCGAAGGTGCCGACGGGTGGAACACAAGCAGGAGTCCACAACCAACTGGACGTTTTTCCGGATGTCGCTGGTGGCCGTGGCATTCATCGCCGGGGTGCTGGGGGCCCAGGCTGCCCTGGTCAGCGAGAGGATTCCCTGGATCACGCTGCTCGGGATGTTTGCCCTGGCGATTCCGGCCATGCTGCTGGTGGTCGGGCTCCAGCGCATCAACCCCTGGTCGGCCGGGACCTGGCAGTTTCCCGACTGGTCGCTGAATCCCTTCCAGTTGCGCGAGCCGCTGCAGTTCTTCCATTTCACCGGCTACCTGCTCCTCGCGGCGGGGCTCGGCGGCATTGCCGGCGGCCTGTTCGGCAACCATGCGATCACCGCGAACAACCAGGTGCTCGTGGCCGGCGGTGCCGGGCAGCTGTGCGGCATCT
This sequence comes from Gammaproteobacteria bacterium, assembly GCA_020853135.1. Classification (GTDB taxonomy): domain Bacteria; phylum Pseudomonadota; class Gammaproteobacteria; order Steroidobacterales; genus QUBU01. The sequence goes on along the minus strand of JADYZO010000064.1, from coordinate 3,573 downwards.
ATGCCTGCACGATCGTCTTCCGCAACAAGATGGCCACCCGCCGTCCGCGTGGCTGACGGGGTCCGCGGCACCGGCGGGAATAGCTATTTTCCGCAGTCCCCGCCCGTTGTCTTCACGGCCGGTGGTTGCTAGCGTGCCGTCTCCTGCAACCAACGAGGCCGGCGCACGCCCGCAGTGTCGTGGCGCCGGGATCTGGAGTCATCATGTCCGAGTCTTTTGCCACGACCATCGATGTGCGGGAGATCCCGCCTTTCCAGCGCCACCCGATGATCTTCGGGCGGTTCAACGAGTTGCGCCCGGGTGAGGCGCTGCAGCTGATCAACGACCATGACCCCCGGCCGCTGTACAACCAGTTCCTGGCGATGGCGGCGGGGAACTTCAGCTGGGACTACCTCGAGTCGGGTCCCGATCTCTGGCGGGTGCGCATCGGCAAGGCCCAGGGTGCCGTGGCGCCCGCGCCCGCAGCTGCATCCGGCAGCTGCTGCTCGGGCGGGTCCTGCGGCTGATTGCGGATCGACCGGGTGGGCGCCCGCTGGCGCCCACCCGGTGAGGCTCTATTCCGGTCCGCAGGCCACGATCGTGACCAGCACCGAGGAATCCACCAGGCCCTTCATTTCGTGCAGGTCACCTGCGGCGAGATAGACGAGTTCGCCGGCATGCAGTGTCTGCGTGCCCCCGGGAGACTTGAACTCCACGGCGCCCTCGATGCACTGGATGGTCGTCTCGCCGGGAACCTTGTGCTCGGCAAACACCTTGTCGCGCTTGAGGATGAAGCGGAAGACCTGGATCTGCCGGGTCTTGATCAGCGTGGCTGATACGCCATCGTGCAGTTTCCGACCCAGCGGCCGCACATCGACGATCTCGCTTGGAACTGCATGGTGAAGAGCCATCAGGATTCTCCCTTCTGATGTTGGCCGGGTGCCCGAACCACCAGGCACCTCTGGAAATCTTCCGGTTTGTCCGCCGGCGCCCGGCCCCCGTCACGGTGCGCGACGCGGCCGGCGCGGGTCTGGCACGGGCACTGACAGGATGCGTGCCAGCGGTCGGCGCTGCTGCTCCGTCAGGTCAGCCAGAGTATAGCGGTCCAGCACGCCGTTGAATGCCTCCATGGCCTCACCGAGGATCCTGCGGAACTGGCAGGCCGGGGTGATGATGCAGGCGCTGCTGCTGCGGTCGAAGCACTCGGCCGGCACGGCGCCGGCTTCGCTGAGGCGCACCACTTCCCCGATGTTGATTTCGGCGGCCGGCCGCGCAAGCTGCATGCCGCCCCCGCGGCCGCGGACGTTGGTCAGCAGCTTGTGCCTGCCGAGGACGTGCACGACCTTCATGAGGTGGTTCTGCGAGATGTCGAACGCGGTGGCGATTTCGGCAATGGTCGCGCGCCGGTCCGGTTCGATGGCCAGGTAGATGAGGACCCGCAGGCAATAGTCGGTGAACGTCATCAGGCGCATGGGTTCAGCATCCGTCGATCAGCCGGCGATCGCCAGCCGCGTGATCCGGACCCGCCACACCCCGGGCTCCTGCTCCAGCAGGGTCCAGCCGAACTGCCCGGGATGCAGCGCCCGCAGCTGGTCATGCAGGGGCTGCGGGTCGTGATCGCTGATGAGCAGCAACCACTGCCCGACGGCCAGTGCCGTGCAGCACTGGAGGGCCAGCGGCTGGCGCTCGGGCGGCGGCACGAAGCGGATATCGAGCGCCACGGGACTGGGTCCGCTGGCTGCGCCGGGCATGTCTGCTCCTGGTGCTGGTGGCGGTTCGTTAAGAGGCATACAAGATACCATTGGGTCCATGGGGCCGCTGGTGAAGCAGCAGCCGCTCAGCGGTAGAGCGATTCGACGTCAGCCTGCAGGCGCATGAGCCGCCCGGCAGGAAGCCCGGCTTCCATCAGGGGGAAAAGGTTGCGGTCCTCCAGCCGGACGTGGGCATTGAGGAGCGTGCCAAACGCGGCCAGTGCGCCGGCCTCCACCACGGCGGCGGCCGCCAGTTCCCGGATCAGCTCCGTCATCTGCCGGTGCTCCTGCGCAAGGCGCTGCACCAGTGCGCCGGCTTCATCGCCGCACTCCAGGGCGGCAGGGAACACCACCTGGTCCTCGACAGCGAAGTGGCGCCGGAGGTACTGCTCGAAGAAAGCGGCGAGCGAGCGGGCCTGGGCCGGCGGGTCCGCCGGCCAGCCGCTGCCCGCGCTGCCCCCGCCCGTCATGAGGCGCCGCGCCAGCACCAGGCTCTCGTGGTGCTCGCGGGCGACCAGGAGCAGCGAGTCGTGGCGTTTCATGGAGACATCCAGCGCATGGCGCGATATTGCGGTGACCCGGCCCGGGTTACCAGCGGTCTACACTTCCCAGAAGGCCTCGACCAGCGGGTTGCGCAGCTTCTTCCCGAGGGTGAACAGGCCGACCTCATAGGGCGTGAGCGCCGGGTGCACCTCCAGCACCACCACCTGCGCGGCCAGCGGGCTGTTGTCCAGGACGATCTGCGGCACCACGCCGACACCAAACCCGAGGCTCACCATGCTGACGATGGCCTCGTTGCCGGACACCTGGGCGTAAACCAGCGCCGGGACGCCCAGGTCGCGGAACCAGCGCTCCACCCGCTGCCGGGCCAGGCCACTCTCGGGCAGGATCATGGGTGTCGCCTGCCAGAGGGCGGGGCGGGGTGGCCGCCGCTCCAGGTCGCCCCGGCGTGGATCGCTGGCCGGGGCGATGAACACCAGGCGCGAGCGCGTGATGGGCTTGAACGCGAGGCCGGCGGGCAGCGTATCGGGCCGGGCACCAATGGCGATGTCCTCGCTGCCGGCCATGACCCTGGCGATGGCATCCTCCGGGTCCCCGGTGTGCAGCTTGATCTCGATCTGCGGGTGGTCGCGCCGCAGCCGGCTGAGCAGGTCGAACAGGAAGCTGTAGCTGGCGGTCACCGAGCAGTACAGGCTGACCTCCCCCTGCAGGGCGCCGGACTGTTCCTGCAGCCGGTGCCGTACCTCGTCCCAGCCCGCCAGCATTTCGCGGGCCCAGCCGAGGAAGGTCTCGCCCTGGCGGGTGAGCGTGACCGAGCGGTTGTCACGTTCGAACAGCACGGCGCCGAGTTCTGCCTCCAGTTGCCGGATGCCGCGACTCAGCGCCGAGGGGCTGACATGGCTCGCGGCGCTGGCCCTGCCAAAGTGCAGGACCTCCGCCAGGTGCACGAATTGCCGCAGTTGCCGGATATCCATGGCCGGGGTGTCAGGCCGCGCTGTACGGGCGTGTTGCCATGCGTCTGTCGATCCAGATCAGCCCGGAAGGCCCGGCCTGATGTCTGAGTATTGCAAATTATGGAAGACTACATTGCATATATATCGTTTTACGCAACGCAAGTCCGGCGCTAGAGTGGTTGCCGGCCTGCAAGGGTGCGGGCGCCACAGGGGCGGGCGTCCGCCGGAGGCAATCGACATGAAGGTCTACTACGACAAGGATTGCGATCTTTCCATCATCCGCGGCAAGAAGGTCGCGGTGATCGGCTACGGCTCCCAGGGCCATGCCCATGCCTGCAACCTCAAGGACTCCGGCGTGGATGTGACGGTGGGGCTGAAGCCGGGTTCGG
>JADYZO010000063.1 GCA_020853135.1 Gammaproteobacteria bacterium | reverse complement strand
GCCGCTGCCGCGGGCCACGCGGCCCTGCTCGAGCTGGCGCACGCGGTGAGCCTCTGCAACGAGGCGCAGCTGTCAGCGCGCGGGGACGGCTGGGTCTGGCGGGGCGACCCGACCGACGTGGCGCTCCTCGCCTTTGCCGGCAAGCTCGGCCTGCAGCGCGAGAGGCAACTCGCGGCGCAGCCGCAGCTGGCCGACACCCCCTTCGAGCCCGAGCGGCGCTACGCCGCCACGCTGCACGCGGGAGGGCTGCTGCTGGTGAAGGGCGCACCCGAGCGCCTCGCCAGCATGTGTGCCGATGCGCGCGCCGCGGCGGACATGCTCGTGGCCGCCGAGGCCATGGCGCAGCGCGGCCTGCGCGTGCTGGCGGTGGCGGCGGGCGCCGGGGTGGCGCCGGCACCGGGCCGGCCGCTCGCCGAACCGGCCGGCCTGCGCCTGCTCGGCATCGTCGGCATGATCGACCCGCCGCGCCCGGGTGCCGCCGGGGCGATCCAGGCAGCGGCGCGGGCCGGGGTGCGCACGATCATGGTCACCGGCGACCACCCGGTGACGGCACTGGCGATCGCGCGCGATCTGGGCCTCGCCAGCCGCGCGGATGAGGTGGTGAACGGCGCGGCGCTGGCGGCGGCCGACACCGGCAGGCTGGCCGCGCTGATGGCCCGGGTGCGGGTGTTCGCGCGGGCGACCCCGGAGGAAAAGCTCGCCATCGTGCTGGCGGCGCGCGCCGCCGGGCACCACGTCGCCGTGACCGGCGATGGCGTCAACGATGCCCCCGCGCTGCGCGCGGCCAACATCGGCATCGCCATGGGCCGTGGCGGCACGGACGTGGCGCGCGAGGCGGCCGAGCTGGTCATCACCGACGACCACTACGCCAGCATCACCGCCGGCATCGAGGAGGGGCGCATCGCCTATGACAACATCCGCAAGATCATCTACCTGCTGGTGTCGACGGGTGCCGCCGAGGTGCTCTTCGTGCTGCTCGCGCTTGCCACCGGCGCCCCGCTGCCGCTGACGCCGGTGCAGCTGCTGTGGCTCAACCTCGTCACCAATGGCATCCAGGACATGGCGCTCGGCTTCGAGCGCGGCGAGCCCGGCGTGCTGGCCAGGCCGCCCCGCCCGCCGGGCGAGGGCATCTTCGATGCGCTGATGGTCCGCCAGTCGGTGCTGGCCGCGCTGGTGATGGGCGGGGCGGGATTCGCGGTCTTCCAGGGCCTGCTCGATGCCGGCTGGGGCGTGGATGAGGCGCGCAACGCGCTGCTGCTCCTCATGGTGCTGTTCGAGAACCTGCACCTGCTCAACTGCCGCTCGGAAACCGCCTCGGCGTTCGCCACGCCGCTCTCGCGCAGCCCGGTGCTGGTGGCCGGCGCGCTGGCTGCGCTGCTGCTCCACGTCGCGATGATGGTCCTGCCGCCGGGGCGTGCCGTGCTGCACACCGCCCCGCTGCCGCCGCTGGCCTGGGCGGGCCTGCTGGCCGTGGCGGCCAGCATCGTCGCCGCCATGGAGGTCCACAAGCTGCTGTGGCGCCGGCGCGTGCGCCGGCAGCGGAAGGTTGGCGCCCGGTAGGCCGGCTGCCCCGCCCGTGGCGCCCCGTTCAGCTGCGCACCGGGCGCTTGCGCAGCTTGCGCTGCAGGGTGCGCCGGTGGATGCCGAGCGCGCGCGCGGCTGCCGAGATGTTGCCGCCGTGGTTGGCGAGCACCCGCTGGATGTGTTCCCACTCGGCGCGGCGCACCGAGAGTGACCTCGGCGTGGCGGGTGCCGCCACGGCGGCCGTGGCCGGGCGCTCGCCCTGGAGCGCGGCGAGGATCTCATCGACCTCCACCGGCTTGGTCAGGTACTGGACCGCGCCGAGCTTGATGGCCTCCACCGCGGTGGCGATGCTGCCGTAGCCGGTGAGCACCACGGCGCGCACCGGCGGAGTGAGCGCCGAGAGCTGGCGCACCAGTGCGAGTCCGGAGTCGCTGCCGATGCGCAGGTCGACGACGGCGAATTCCGGCTGCCGGCGGGCGAGCGCCTGCTGCGCCTCGGCCAGCGAACAGGCGGCCGTGACGGCGAAGCCGCGCCGCTCCAGGGCGCGCGCCAGCACGCTGCAGAAGATCTCGTCGTCATCGACGACCAGGAAGGCCGCGCCTTCGCCCGTCGCTGCCATGCTCAGGTTCCTGTCTGCAGCCGCGCCAGCGGCAGGTTGACGGTCACGCGCGCGCCACCGCCCGGCGCATCGCTGAAGCTGATGTCGCCGCCGAGGTGGCTGAGCGCGGTGTGGGTGAGGAAGAGGCCGAGCCCCAGGCCGCTCTCCTTGGTGGAGCGGCCCGGCTCGTCGCCCGGATGCAGCGTTTGCAGGCTGATGCCCGGGCCGTGGTCCCGCACGGCGATGCGGACCTGCTCGGTGTCCCAGCTGCAGGTCACGCGCACGTCCTCCGGCGAGACGTCCACGGCGTTGTGCAGCACGTTGAGCAGCGCCTGCGACAGCGTGCGCTCCACGAGGATCTGCGGGGCCGGCCGCGGGCCTTCGCTGTGCACGGCGAGGTTGGCGCCGGGGCGCAGCTGGCGCACCTCGGCCACGGTGCGGCTGACGAAGGCATCCACCGCCATCGGGTGTGCGGCCTCGGCCCGGTGCACCCCGGCGGTCGCCGAGATCACCGAGAGCGAATCCTTGCACTTGCGGATCTGGCTGCGCAGCAGTTCGAGGTTCTCGTGCAGGTGCGGATAGCGGTCCCGCGGGTAGTCCTCGGCGAGCTCGCTGGTCACCAGCGCCATGGTGGCGAGTGGCGTGGACAACTCGTGGGCCGCGCCGGCCGCCAGGGTGGCGACGGCGACGACGCGCTCATCGCGCAGGGCCCGCTCGCGGGCCTCGGCGAGATCACGCTCGTGCTGGCGCAGGGATTCGCCCATCCGCTGCACGAAGTAGGCGAGCAGCCCGGCGGCCAGCACGAAACCCACCCACATGCCGACGATGTGGACCAGGAAGGTGGGCCCTTCGCGGACCTGCGAGAACGGCGGCAGCGGCACGCGGTAGAACAGCAGGAGGGTGTAGCAGGCCGCGGTGATCACCGCCAGCGGCCAGGCGTAGCGGCGCGGCAGCACCGTGGCGCTGATCGCCAGTGGCAGCAGGAAGAAGTAGGCGAAGGGGTTGCTCGAGCCGCCGCTGTAATAAAGCATGCCGGTCAGGGCCGCGACATCCACCAGCATCTGCATGAAGAATTCGCCGTCCGGGATGCCGCCCCCCGTCTGCAGCCGCTGCCAGGTCGAGAAGTTGACCACGGCCAGCACGACGATGATGGTCAGCAGCGGCATGGCGCGGATCGGCAGGTTGTAGAAGTGGCCCGCCAGCAGCAGGACGAGCGCGGCACCCGGGATGGCGATGGTGCGCAGCATCACCAGGCGGCGCAGGTTCTGCGCCGTGTAGGGGTGCACCGTCGGCGGGCCGGCCGGGCCGTCGCTCATCGCCGGTCCGCCGCCGCGGGCGCCTTGCCGGCCCGGGGTCCTGGTCTGTCCATGCCGCGGATTCTACCGTCCCTGTCCGGCCCTGTTACAGGAGGGGCCATGCATCAGCCGCTGGCGGCCGGCTGGCGGCGCGTGCGCCGCTCTGGCAACGTGGCTGCATGGCAAGCCCGCGCCCCCTGATCGGTGTCATCTGCGACCGCCGCATGCTGGGGCAGCACCCGTACCACCTGGTCGAGGAGAGGTACCTCCAGGCCGTGGCCCACGGTGCGGGCGGCCTGCCGCTGTGCCTGCCGGTGCTGGCGGGCGGCTGCGGTGCGCCGGATCTGCCCGGGCGGCTGGACGGCCTGCTGCTCACCGGCAGCCCCTCCAACGTGGAGCCCGCGCGCTACCAGCGCGAGCCGGAGCGCCCGGATGCGCTCCATGACCCGCAGCGCGATGCGCTGGCGCTCGCGCTCATCCCCGCCGCGGTGGAGGCGGGCCTGCCCGTCCTCGCCATCTGCCGCGGCTTCCAGGAGATGAACGTGGCCTTCGGCGGCACGCTGTACCAGGCGCTCCCGGAGGTTGCGGGGCTCGGCCGGCACCGCGCGCCGGCAGGCAGCCCGCTGGAGGAGCGTTACGCGCCCAGCCACGCGGTGCGCTTCACGCCGGGCGGGCTGCTTGCGCGCATCAGCGGGCGGCAGCAGGCGCTGGTGAACTCGGTGCACTCGCAGGGCGTGGAGCGGCTCGCCGATGC
>JADYZO010000062.1 GCA_020853135.1 Gammaproteobacteria bacterium | reverse complement strand
TCCAACTTCGCCATCTCCGACTACTGGCGCTGGATGACGGTGCACATGTGGGTGGAGGTCACCTTCGAGGTCTTCACGACCGTGATCGTGGCCTACCTGCTGGTCCAGATGGGCCTGGTGACCCGGTTGATGGCCGAGCGCGTCATCTTCCTGGCCGTCATGCTCTTCTTCGTGACCGCCATCAACGGCATCTCCCACAACTTCTACTGGATTGCGAAGCCGACGGGCATCATCGCGGTGGGCAGCGTGTTCTCCACGCTGCAGGTGCTGCCGCTGCTGCTGCTCACCCTTGATGCCTGGCAGATGCGCCAGGAGGGCGGCCGGGCCAACGAGTTCCGCGTCCAGGGCAAGCAGGTCGTGGTGATGGAGGGTGTGTGGCTGTTCATCCTCGGCGTCAACTTCTGGAACATCTTCGGCGCCGGAGTGTTCGGCTCGCTCATTACCCTGCCGCTCGTGAACTACTACGAGCACGCCACCTACATGACCGGCAACCACGCGCATGCCGCCATGTTCGGTGTGAAGGGTAACGTCGCCCTGGCCGGCATGCTCTTCTGCCTCCAGCACCTGTTCCAGCGTTCGGCCTGGAGCGAGAAGCTGGTGCGGATGATCTTCTGGTCGCTCAACATCGGCATTGCGCTGATGATGTTCCTCGACCTGTTCCCGGTGGGCCTGTACCAGATCTACGTCGTGCTGACGAAGGGCCTCTGGTATGCACGGTCGAACGAGGTGGTCATGGGACCGGTGTTCGCCACGCTGACCTACATGCGTACGATCGGTGGTTCCGTGTTCATCTTCGGTGGCCTGCTGCCCCTGATCTACTTCGTGCTCTCGCGGGCTGGCCGCTTGCGCGACGAGGTGGACGTGAGCACCGACGAGTGGGCGGTGTACCACAAGGAATATGGCCAGGAATCCGGCAAGGAGTGGGCTGCGCAGGAGGAGCCGAAGGTCAAGGCCTGACGCACTGACAGTCTGCTGAAACCACTGCCGGGCCCTGGGGGGGTGACGAACCCCCTCAGGGCCCGGTCCTTTTTCCGGGATGGCACAACTGCGATGGTTCCATTCCGGCCGCTCCGGTGTCATCTTGGCGGCGGGGCGAGGATGGCGGGTTCGGCGGATCAGCACCCGCCGCAGGACCAGGAGACGGGCATGGAGATCATCTACTTCACGCTGACCGCGATAGTGCTTTATCTGGCGGCAGACTATATAGTTCGCCGACTGGAAACCGCTTCGGATCTGGTCAGGGAATACCGCGCAGTGGTCTTCTTTGGCGTGCTCCTCGTGCTCGCGCTGGTGAGCTTCGCTTTCATCCGCAGGGTGGTTTCGTGAGCAGGCGGGTTACGTACAACTGCTGATGCCGGAAACCGGCGGCAGCTGACATGCTCGCGGCGATTTTCCGCGGGTGCCGGGCAATCCAGGGGGTAGAACAATGAGCAAGAATGGCGCGGCAAGCGGTGCCGACCAGCCGGAAGCGGCCGAACGGATCCCGTTCTGGCAGCGGGTCTGCGACAACCCGTTCCTCCTGCTGTTCATTGGTGTCACGGTTCCCACCGTGTTCTACCTCATATGGGGAATCATGGAGATTGCCCAGATCCCCGTAGCGCCATAAGCCATTCCCGGGAGAGATTTCATGGCAATCACGTCTCCGGACAACCGCCTCTGGTGGAAGGAACCGATCCACCGCATCGAGCTCGCCTGGATCATCATCGCCTTCCTCTGGGGCCTGGTGATGTTCTTCACCATGACGTTCTGGCACGCCTTCGGCCAGCAGAACCTGTCCAACACCACTTACAAGGTCATGCCGCAGGCCTTTGCCGCCAAGGCGGAGCGGATGGCCGAGCAGTACAAGGTGCGCGAGGAGCTCGGGATACCCGTGGTGCATCCGCCGCCGGGCAGCGATGTGTACCTCATCGGCCGCATCTGGATGTGGTGGCCGATCCTCGAACTCGAGAAGGGCCAGAGTTACCGCTTCCATCTCTCGGCCATGGAATATTCGCATGGCTTCTCGCTGCAGCCCGTCAACATCAACATCCAGTTGCAGCCGGGGTATGAGCACGTCTTCACCATGACCCCGACCGACAGTGGTGAGTTCGGCATCATCTGCAACGAGTACTGCGGCTTTGGCCACCACACCATGGCGAGCCGCTTGTACGTGGTTGAGAAGAGCACGGCCAGGAGCACCCAGGAATGAGCGCCACCCCGCAATACCGCGTCTGTCCCACCACGGGTCTCAAGGTCTTCGGTGCCACGCAGGCGCTCATCAAGGCGAATGCCGTCGCGGCCGTCGTGTTCCTGGCCGTCGGCGGCCTCTTTGGCCTGTCGGTCGCCCTGACCCGGTGGCCGGACGTGCACCTGCTGCCGATGGACTGGTTCTACCTGGCGCTGACGGCCCATGGCCTGGATGTGCTGCTGTGCTGGATCATCTTCTTCGAGGTGGCGGTGCTGTACTTCGCCTCCTCGGTCCTGCTGAACTGCCGGCTGGCCGCGCCGCGGATGGCGTGGCTGGCGTTCTGGCTCATGGTCATCGGCGGCGTGCTCACCAACATCACGGTCCTGCAGGGCAATTCGAGCGTGATGTTCACCTCGTATACGCCCCTCCAGGCCGCCCCGAATTTCTACCTCGGCCTGATCATCTTTGCCGTGGGGGCGCTGATTGCCTGCGGGGTGTTTTTCGGCACCCTGGTCCTCGCGAAGGACGAGCGTACCTATGAAGGTTCAGTTCCGCTGGTGACCTTCGGCGCGCTGACCGCGGCAATCATCGCCGTGTTTACCCTGGCGTCCGGGGCGATCATCCTGGTGCCGACCTGGCTGTGGTCGCTTGGCTACATCAGCCACATCGACCCGCTGATGTACAAGCTGGTCTGGTGGGCGATGGGCCATTCGTCCCAGCAGATCAACGTGTCGGTGCACGTCTCGCTCTGGTATGCAGTAGCCGCGATCCTCCTGGGTGCGAAGCCGCTGTCGGAGAAGGCCAGCCGCCTGGCGTTCCTGCTCTACATCTTCTTCCTGCAGCTCGCGAGCGCCCACCACCTGCTGGTGGAACCCGGCGTCGGGTCGGAGTGGAAGATATTCAACACCAGCTACGCCATGTACCTGGCCGTGCTCGGCAGCATGATCCACGCGATGACCGTGCCCGGGACCATCGAGGCCGCGCAGCGCCGCCTGGGATTCAACAAGGGCATGTTCGAGTGGCTGCGCAAGGCCCCCTGGGGCAATCCGGCGTTCTCCGGGGTGTTCCTCTCGCTGGTGCTGTTCGGCTTCCTCGGCGGCATCTCGGGTGTCGTGCTGGGCACCGAGCAGATCAACCTCATCATGCACAACACGGTGTACGCTCCGGGGCACTTCCATGCGACGGTGGTCACCGGGACGACGCTCACGTTCATGGCAGTGACGTACCTGCTGGTGCCGCTGGTGTTCCAGCGTGAGATCATGTTCCCGCGCATGGCCAAGCTGCAGCCGTACGTGTTTGCGATCGGTGCCGGCGGCATCTCGCTGTTCATGATGGCGGCGGGTACGCTCGGGGTGCCGCGCCGGCACTGGGACATCACCTTCGCCGACTCCATTTTCCCCTACCAGATCCCGTCGGCCGGCTTCCTCATGATGGCGCTGAACGGCGTTTGCGCCATCCTGGCGGCCACGGGCGGCCTGATGTACATCGTCAATACCGTGGCCTCCGTGTTCTTCGGCAAGCGCACGGGTGATGCACCGGTCAAGACGTATGCTGCGACGCCGGCGCAGGCGATGGGCAGGCCCGTCGTTGCGGATTACGGCAGTGCCGGCACGATGTACATCCCGGGCACGATCGTGCTGGTGGGCGTGTTCTTCGTCTCCTTCGTGCTGTACTACTACGTCAACTGGAAGTACCTGGCCGAAGTCTGGCCGCTGAGGTAGGTCGGGATGCCGCCGGAGCCCGTTGCGACCGCCCTGAATGCCGCTGCCCTGACGGGCAGCCGGGCCGCCAGGGCGGCACGGCTGGCGTTCTCGGTCTTCAAGCCGCGGATTGCGCTGGAGATCACCCTGACGGCCATTGCCGGGGCGGCTGTCACGCCGGGGCGTCCGCTCAGCCTCGGTGAGGTCCTGGCCCTGGCGCTGGCGGTGTTCCTTTCGGCGGGGGCGGCCGGTGCCTACAACCAGGTGATGGAACCGGATGTGGACCGGGTCATGCTGCGCACGCGGCGCAGGCCCTTTGCCACCGGGCAACTGGTGCCGGGCCGCCTGTGGCTGGTGGTCATCGCCGGGCTCACGGTGTTTTCCGTCGTGCTGGCAGCGACAGTCCTCAACGTCATGGCGGCCGTCCAGGTGCTGCTCGGCAGCCTGACCTACGGCTACATCTATACCGCATGGCTCAAGCGGCGTACCTGGCTGAACATCGTGATTGGCGGGCTGGCCGGGAGCTTTGCCGCGCTTGCGGGATCCGCGGCTGTTGATCCGGGGCTGCCGGCGGCAGCCTGGGTGTTCGCGGCGGCCCTCTTTTTCTGGACGCCCCCGCATTTCTGGAGCCTGGCGTTCTACGGCAAGCAGGACTACGCGCGCGCGGGCATCCCGATGC
>JADYZO010000061.1 GCA_020853135.1 Gammaproteobacteria bacterium | reverse complement strand
TGCTGCACTCCCGCCTGCTGCGCGAGACGGTGCTGCGCGACTTCGCCGACCTGTGGCCCGAGCGCTTCCGCAACGTGACCAACGGCGTCACGCCGCGGCGCTTCCTGGTACTGGCCAACCCGCCGCTCGCCCGCCTGCTCGATGAAGCGGTGGGCGGGGCCTGGGCGAGCGACCTCGGGCAGCTGCGCCGGCTCGGGCCACTCGCCGGTGACGCCGCCTTCCAGGAGCGCTGGCGCGCCGCCAGGCGCTGGAGCAAGGAACGCCTGGCCAGCCGCATCCGCGAGGCCACCGGCGTGGCCGTCGATCCCGACGCGCTGTTCGACGTGCAGGTCAAGCGCATCCACGAATACAAGCGCCAGCACCTCAACGTGCTGCACATCATCGCGCTCTACCAGCGCCTGCTGCGCGACCCGGGGCTGGACATGGCGCCACGCTGCTTCGTCTTCGGCGGCAAGGCCGCGCCCGGCTACCACATGGCGAAGCTCATCATCCGGCTGGTCAACGGCGTGGCCGAGGTGGTCAACAACGACCCGGTGGTGCGCGGCCGGCTCAGCGTGGCCTTCCTGCCCAACTTCAACGTCAGCAGCGCGCAGCAGATCTACCCCGCGGCGGACCTCTCCGAGCAGATCTCGACTGCGGGCAAGGAGGCCTCGGGCACGGGCAACATGAAGTTCATGCTGAACGGCGCGCTGACCATCGGCACGTTGGATGGCGCCAACGTGGAAATCCGCGAAGCGGCCGGCAGCGACAACTTCTTCCTCTTCGGCCTGGACGCCGGCGAGGTGGCCAGGGTGCAGGCCGCCGGCTACCGGCCCCGCGACTTCTACGAGCGCGATGCCGAACTGCGTGCCGCGCTCGATGCGCTCGGCGACGGCAGCTTCGCCCGCGGCGATGCGACGCTGTTCCGGCCGCTGCTCGACGCGCTGCTGGAACGCGACGACTACCTGGTGCTGGCCGACTTCCGCGCCTATCTCGAGGCGCAGGCCGCCGCCGACCGCGCCTTCCGCGTGCCGGCGGACTGGGCGCGCAAGTCCATCCTCAACACCGCCGGCAGCGGGCGGTTCTCCTCCGACCGGGCCATCCGCGAATACTGCGGGGACATCTGGCAGGTCCGGCGCACGCCCGTGCAGGCCACGGCCGCACCGGCCTGACCGGCCGGCAGGCCGCGCTCAGCCGGCCCCGGGATCCGGCGGATCCGGCACGGCCGGCGGCGCTTCGCGCACCCAGGCATCCAGCAGGGTGTAACTCACGGCCAGCACCACCGGCCCGACGAAGATGCCGACGAGGCCGAAACTCAGCAGGCCGCCGATGACGCCGGCGAAGATGAGCAGCAGCGGCAGGTCGGCACCGCGCCTGATAAGGAGCGGACGCACCACGTTGTCCATCAACCCGACCGCCACGGTCCAGGCCAGCAGGAAGCCGGCCCAGCCGGTGGCGCCGTCGAGGTACAGCCAGGCCGTGCTCGCGCCGAGGACCGGCAGCGGGCCGACCTGGGCGACGCAGAGCACGAACATGAGCGCGGTCAGCGCACCGGCGAAGGGCACGCCCGCGATCAGCAGCCCGAGGCCGCCCAGTGCCGACTGCAGGATGGCCGTGACGACGACGCCGAGCGCCACCCCGCGGATGGCCTGGCCGGCCAGGACGATGGCCTGCTCGCCACGCTGCCCGGCCAGCCGCCGGCCGAGGGCGAGCATCCAGGCCGCCCAGGCCTCCCCGCCCGCGTAGAGCAGCGCGGAAATCACCACGATCAGCGCGCCCTGCGCCAGCAGCAGCCCGAGGGCGCCGGCTTCGCCGACGATCCAGCGGGCGATGTCGCGCAGGTAGGGTTGCAGGTGGGCGGCCAGCTCACCGAAGCCGCTGCCGGCAAAGCCGTTCCAGGCCTGCGCGGCCCAGGCCCCGACCAGGGGCAGAGCGCCGACCCAGGCCGGCGCCGCGGGCAGGTGCCGCGTGGCGAGCGTGCTGATCCAGCGCGCCGCCTCGTCGGCATAACCGGCCAGCGTGGCGACGGCCGCGACCAGCGGCACCCCGATCACCAGCAGCATGGCCAGCGTCATGACGACGACCGCCAGGCTGCGCCGGCCCCGCAGCAGCGCCTCGGCCCGGCGCATCAGCGGCCAGGTCGCCACCACCACCAGGACCGACCAGATGAAGGCGGCGAGGAAGGGCCGCAGGATCCAGAACGAGGCGACGGTGAGGCCGCCGATCAGCAGCACGCCGAAGGTGGCGCGCGCCAGGTCGGGCCTGCCGGCGTTCACCGCCCCGCCCGCCTGCCAGCGGCCAGCTGCGCGCGCGCGCGCGCCAGGTCCCGGCGCGCGGCGGGGCCCATCACCGGGTAGTGCAGCTGCAGCCCGCCGATGGCTTCCACGATCGCGGTGGCCACCGCGAGCCGCGTGAACCACTTGTTGTCTGCCGGGATCACGTACCAGGGCGCCTGCGGCGTGGCGGTATGGCGGATCGCCTCCTCGTAGGCCTGCTGGTACTCGTCCCAGTGGGCGCGCTCGGCCACGTCCGCCGTGGAGAACTTCCAGTTCTTCGCCGGGTTGTCCAGCCGCTCGAGGAAACGGCGCTTCTGCTCGCCCCTGGAGAGGTGCAGGAAGAACTTGAGGACGAGGACGCCATTGCGCACCAGGTAGCGCTCGTAGTTCACGATGTCCGCGTAGCGCTCCTTCCAGATGTCGCGGGTGACCAGCGAGGGATGCAGCTTCTGCCGCTGCAGCAGCTCCTGGTGGACCTTCACCACCAGCACCTCCTCGTAGTAGGAGCGGTTGAAGATGCCGATCTGGCCGCGGGCCGGCACGTTGCGCAT
Organism: Gammaproteobacteria bacterium; assembly: GCA_020853135.1. Lineage (GTDB taxonomy): Bacteria > Pseudomonadota > Gammaproteobacteria > Steroidobacterales > QUBU01. Next base: position 7,654 of record JADYZO010000061.1, on the reverse strand, counting down.
GTAGCGCCAGAGGTAGTCGTGGTCCAGTTCCTCGCTGGAAGGCTGCTTGAACGAGGTGACGCTGCAGCCCTGCGGGTTGATGCCCGAGGTGACGTGCTTGATGGTGCTGTCCTTGCCGGCGGCATCCATCGCCTGGAACACCAGCAGCACGGCCCAGTGGTCCTGCGCATACAGCATGTCCTGCTGCTCGGTGAGCCACTCCACCCCGCGCGCCAGCGCCTCCTTCGCCTCGGCCTTGTCGGCGGACTTCAGGCCCGCGGTGTCCGCGGGGTCGAAGTCCGCGAGCCGGAAACCCTTGCCGCGGGTGATGCACAAGGGGGCGACGTAGCGGGCAAACTGGCGGTGTCGGCCGTTCTTCATGGGGGCGGGCTCCTGGCGGCGCCGGCGGGCGGCGTGGCGGTGTGCAGGCGGGTCACCGCGCGCTGGAAGTCCTGCGTGAACCAGGTCTCCAGCGCGCGCAGCGATTCCTCCATGGCCTGGTCGATGAGTGCGCGCTCGGCGGCCGGCGCGGCGTGCAGGACGTAGTCGGCGACCTGGTCCTTCTGGCCGGGATGGCCGACGCCGAGGCGCAGGCGCAGGAAGTCCGCGCCGCAGTGGGCGATGATGTCGCGCAGCCCGTTGTTGCCGCCGTGGCCGCCACCAGCCTTCAGGCGCGCGGTGCCGGGCGGCAGGTCCACGTCATCGTGCACCACCAGCATCCCGGCCAGCGGGACCTGGTAGTAGTCCATCACCCGGCGCACGCACTGGCCGCTGCGGTTCATGAAGGTGGCGGGCTTGACCAGCCGCAGCGTGCGCCCGGCAAAACCGGCCTGGCAGGCGCTGCCGGCGAGCTTCGGCTCCTCGCGGAAGCTGCCGCCCCCCGCGGCGGCGAGCCGGTCGACGAACCAGAAGCCGGCATTGTGCCGGTCGGCGGCGTGCTTCGGCCCGGGGTTCCCGAGGCCGAAGATGACGGCAGGCAATGCGGCGGCGTTCATGCGGGCTCCGGCGACAGGCATCCAGTCTGGCGCGGAGGCCCCAAAAACGAAAGCCGCGCAGGAGCGCGGCTTGCGTTGCGGGCAATGGCGCCACCGGCGCCCGGGCGCCTACTTCTTCTCCTTGCCCTTGGCTTCCTTCGCGGCCGGGGCCGCAGCCTTGGCCGGGGCCGCACCCTTGGCCGGAGCCGCAGCCCCGGACTTGGCCGCCGCAGCGGCTGGGGCCGCGCCTTCGGCCGGCGCCGCAGCACCTCCCGCGGCAACCGTACCCTCGGCAGCAGCGGCAGGGGCTTCCTCGACTTCCTCGTGCACGGTGTGGATCGAGACGACCGGGCGATCGTGCTCCACGCCGACGGCGAGCGCCGGGATCTCCACGCCCTCGGGCAGCGGGATGTCGGACAGATGCAGGTTCTTGTTGATCTCCAGGCCGACGATGTCGAGCGCCAGGAACTCGGGCAGGTCCTTGGGCAGGCAGGAGATCTCGACCTCGGTCATGAGGTGCTGGACCACGCCGCCGCCTTCCTTCACGCCCCTGGCCGTGGCCTGGTTGAGGAAGTGCAGCGGAACCGTCATGCGGATCTTCTCGGTCGCCAGGATGCGCTGGAGGTCGAGGTGGAGGATCGCGCGGCGCGCCGGGTGCACCTGGATGCCCTTGGCGATCGCCTGGAGGTGTTCGCCGCCGAAGCTGACGTCGAGGATGCTGGAGAAGAAGGCTTCCTGCTCGGCGTTACGCAGCAGTTCGTTCTGGTCCAGCATGACGGCGGCCGGCGCCTTGCCGCCGCCATAGAGGATGCCGGGAACCTTGCCGGTCTTGCGCAGGCGGCGGCTCGCACCTTTCCCTGCGCCTTCCCGGGGCTCCGCGGCGAGCGTGAATCGCTTGGCCATGTATTGCTCCTGAGTAGGCTGGTTCTGTCGTGTCGGCGCCCCGGCCTGCGACCGGCCCGGGCACCCCCCGAGGGGGGCGGCATCATAGCCCAGTCGGGGGCCTGCGAGCCAACTCCCGTGCCCTATCAGCCTCAGCGCGAGGGTCAGCCGGGGGGAGGCCCCTCGCTACCGCTGCACCGGCCATCCCTGGCCGGCTTCGCTGCCTGTCGGGCTCGCTTTCGCTGTCCGTGCGTCGCTCGCCCTCCAGGCCCGCTCGGGGCCTCCCCCCGGCTGACCCTGACTGCCGTGCCGGCGGCGGGCCGCGCTGCCTCCCGCTGGCGATGGCAACTCACGCCGATGCGGGAAGGGCGGGTGGCGGGGAGGTCCGGCGGGGCTTGTGGAGCCAGCGGAGCAGGATGCGGAGCGCCAGCGGACCCAAGAGCGAGCGAAGGGCAGGATGCCCGTAGCGAGCGTCCCCGCCGGACCTCCCCGTCACCCGGCCCACGCGGGGCACGCGAACCGTCGACCGTCAGTCCACGTAGAGGGAGCTGACCGACTCGTCGAGGCAGACCCGGCGCAGGGTCTCGCCGAGCAGCTCGGCGACACCGAGCTGGCGGATGCGCGAGCAGGCGGCCGCCGCCGGGCCGAGCGGGATAGTGTCGGTCACCACCAGTTCGTCGAGCACCGAGGCGCTGATGCGTTCCACCGCCCTGCCCGAGAGGACCGGGTGGGTGACATAGGCCAGCACCCGGACCGCGCCCTGCTCCTTCAGCGCCGCGGCGGCCTGGCACAGCGTGCCGGCCGTATCGACCATGTCGTCGATCAGCACGCAGGTCTTGCCCGCCACCTCGCCGATGATGTTCATCACCTCCGAGACGTTGGGCTGCGGGCGGCGCTTGTCGATGATGGCGAGATCCGCGTTGTCGATGCGCTTGGCGAAGGCCCGCGCGCGCACCACGCCGCCCACGTCGGGCGACACCACCACCAGGTCCCGGTACTTCTGCCGCCACAGGTCGCCGAGCAGCACGGGCGAGGAATAGACGTTGTCCACCGGCAGCGAGAAGTAACCCTGGATCTGGTCGGCGTGCAGGTCCACGGTGAGCACGCGGTTGATGCCCGCCCCGGCCACCATGTCGGCCACCAGGCGCGCGGTGATCGGCACGCGCGCCGCGCGCGTGCGCCGGTCCTGGCGCGAGTAGCCCATGTAGGGCATCACCGCGGTGATGCGGGCCGCCGAGGCGCGCCGGCAGGCATCGGCCATCACCAGCAGCTCCATCAGGTTGTCGTTCACCGGCCGGCAGGTCGACTGCACGATGTACACGTCGCGGCCGCGGATGTTGTCGAGGATCTCGACGTTGATCTCGCCGTCGGAGAAGCGCCCGACATGCGCCTTGGCGAGCGGCTGCATCAGGTGCCGGGCCATGCGCTGGGCCAGCCCCGGATTGGAGTTGCCCGCCAGGATGACCATGTTCGGCAGCAGGTTGCGGCTCTCGGCGTTCACGCGATGCCCCGATCGTCGTCAGCTGGTGAAGTGGCTGGGGTGGCAGGATTCGAACCTGCGAATGGCGGGATCAAAACCCGCTGCCTTACCGCTTGGCTACACCCCATTCGATGGTGGGGAAGTTCCCCGCGCAACAGGCGCGGGTATTCTCCCGGCACCCTCCGGGGCTGTCAAACGCGGCACACCGGGCGCTACTCGCTGCCCGCGGCGGGACCCTGCAGGCAGCCGGATTCCAGGCACCAGTGGTCGATGACCACCCGCAACCGGACCTGCGGGCCCTCCAGCACCAGCCGCTCGGGCATCGGCAGGCCGGCCGCCTCGCCATAGCGCTCGTAGCTGACGGTCCAGCCGTCCTGTTCGAGCCGGGCGAGCTCGCCGCGCGGGGTGACCTCGCGGGTGGCCGGGGAGGCGGGATCGGCCAGCCCCAGCACCCACCAGCGGATGCTGGCGGCCGGGAACGGCCAGCCGAGCTGTTCGCCGAGGAAGGCCTCGGCGGCGGCCGCGCCCTGCCACTCGCGGACGAACTCGCCATTGCGGCTCAGCACGCGCAACGCGCCCGGATCCCAGCGGATCTCGTACGCGCCCGCGCCGAAGGGCCCGCTGACGCGGATGCGCGCAGCCTCCCCGCTCTGGCGCCACTGCACGTCGCCCTGGCCGCCGCCGCGAGCGGACTTCACGGCGATGCGCCCGCGCGCCTGCCAGTCGGCCAGCGCCGCGACACGCGCATCGCGCGCCGCCCAGTCGACGGGTGGCGCCTCGGCAACCGGGCGCAGGGCGGCACAGCCGGCGAGCACGCCGAGTGCCAGCACCGGCCACAGGCTGCGCACCACCCTGCCCGCCGGGAAGCCGGCCCGCATGGGCTACCTGGGAAACCGCGCCAGGGTGTCCAGCAGGGGCTGGCTCCTGGGCGAGGCCTGCAGGGCATCCTCCCACAGCCGCCGGGCGCGCTCGTGCTCACCCTGCTTCCACATGACCTCGCCGAGGTGGGCGGCCACCTCCGGGTCGGCCAGCCGCGCATGGGCCAGCTCGAGGTAGCTGCGGGCCAGTGCGAGCCTGCCCTGCCGGTAGAGCACCCAGCCGTAGCTGTCGAGGATGGCCGGGTCATCGGGCCGGCGCTCCAGCGCGCGGCGGATCAGGCCGTAGGCCTCCGCCCTGCGGCTGCTGCGGTTGGCGAGCGTGTAGCCGTAGGCGTTGAGCACCAGGGCGTTGTCGGGCATCAGGGCTGCCGCCGCAGCCATGTCGGCCAGCGCGGGCCCGATCCGCCCCATCTGCTCGAGCAGTGCCCCGCGGGTCAGGCGCAGCTGGGCGTCATCGGGCTGGAAGCGCACGATGCCGTCGAGCACATCGAGCGCGCGCTGCCATGCGCCTTCCTGCTGCAGGATGGCCGCACGCCGGCGCGCAGCCTGGAAGGCCAGCTCCGGGTGCTGCAGGGCCAGCACTTCGAGCAGCTGCAGCGCGGTCGGCAGGTCGCCGCGCGCCACCGCGATGTGCGCCAGCGCATCGCGCGCCGGCAGCAGCCAGGGGCCCTCGTCCACTCGCGCCAGCATCTGGACGGCCGTCTCCAGCTGCTGCTGGCGCAGGGCGATCCCGGCCAGGCGGAAGCAGGCCTCCCCGCCATATTCGTCGTTGGAGGCCAGCCCGCTGAACTGCTCCCAGGCGGCCTGGTCATCGCCGGCATCGAGGCTCATCAGGCCACGCAGGCGCCGCGCCGCCGGCTCCTCGCCCTGGCGTGACTCGAGGTCGGCCAGCACGGCGAGCGCCTCCCCGCTGCGATCGGCGGCCGCCAGCAGGCTGGCGTACTCGATGGCGGTTCCGGCCTCCGGTCGGGCGGCAGCCTGCTCGCGCGCATAGGCCAGGGCGGCATCGGTCTGCCCGCGGGCGAGCAGCGCGCGGCCGATCACGGTCTGGGCCTCATCCTCGCCGGGCCAGGCGATGTCCGGATCGATGGCCGAGTGCGCCGCGGCCAGCGCCAGTTCGAGGTCGCCCGAGCGCAATGCGGCGCCCGCCACCGCGGTCTGCAGCGCCGGGGTCGGCGGCGCGCGGGCCGCGAGGCGCGTCCACACGCGCGTGACACCCTCGGGGTTGTCCTCCTGCGCCAGCTCGCCCGCGAGCAGGCTGTAATCCTCCTCGCTGCGCTGCGCGGCCGGCCCCAGGGCGGCCGCGGCCTGGGCCGCGGCACCCTCGATGTCGTTGCGGCGCACCAGCAGGCGCGCGAGATGGAGCCGCGCGGAGGCCTCGTCGGGCGCCAGCGCAGCCCAGCGCCGGGCTGCGCGCAGGGCCCAGGCGTCGAAGCCGTATTCAAAGGCAAACGCGGTGGCCCGCTGGCTCTCCGCGGGGCTGTCGCTGTGCTCGGCCGCGCGCAGGTATTCCTCGGCCGCCACCGGCTGGATGCCCCGTTCGGCGGCAATCTCCGCCATCAGCATGTGGTAGCCGGTACCGGGCACGTAGACCGGGGTCCCGGGCGCATCCCCGCCCACCGTGGCGCAGCCACCCAGCATGGCGCAGGCGGCGGCCGCAGCGAGCAGGGCGCGGCCGGATCCGGTAGTGCGTCTGTACATATATGACGATAATAGCGCGGCTTTCGCCGGCGCCACCTCCCGAAGATCACATGCAGAAGAGCATCCTCGACAAGCTGGAACACATGGCCGGGCGCTTCGAGGAGATCGGCGCGCTGCTCGTGGAGCCCGCCGTCATCGGCAACCAGGACCGCTTCCGCGACCTGTCGAAGGAATACGCCCAGCTGCAGCCGCTCGTGCAGTTGCATGCCGCCTGGCGCCAGGCGCAGGACGACCGCGCCGTGGCGGCCGACATGCAGCAGGACCCGGACCCTGCGCTGCGCAGCCTCGGTGAGGAGGAGGCGCGGGCCGCCGGCACGCGCCTGGCCGCGCTGGAAACGGCCATCCGCCGCGAGCTGGTGCCGCGCGACCCCCACGACCAGAGCAATATCTACCTCGAGATCCGCGCCGCGGCGGGCGGCGACGAAGCGGCGATCTTCGCCGGCGACCTCTTCCGCATGTACGCGAAGTACGCCGAGCGCCAGGGCTGGAAGGTCGAGGTCATGAGCGCGAACGCCAGCGAGAAGGGCGGCTTCAAGGAAGTCATCAGCCGCATCATCGGCCAGGGGGCGTTCTCGCGGCTGAAGTTCGAGTCCGGCGCGCACCGCGTGCAGCGCGTGCCCGAGACCGAGGCCCAGGGGCGCATCCACACCTCGACCTGCACCGTGGCGGTGATGCCCGAGGTCGAGGAGATCGAGGAAGTCACGATCAACCCGGCCGACATCCGCGAGGACACCTACCGCTCCTCAGGTGCCGGCGGCCAGCACGTCAACAAGACCGACTCCGCCATCCGCCTCACCCACCTGCCCACGGGCATCGTGGTGGAATGCCAGGACGAGCGCTCCCAGCACAAGAACCGCGCCCGCGCCCGCGCCCTGCTCCAGGCGAAACTGCTCGACATGGAGCGGCGCAGGCAGCAGAGCGAACAGGCGGCGCAGCGCAAGAGCCTGGTCGGCACCGGGGACCGCTCCGAGCGCATCCGCACCTACAATTACCCGCAGGGGCGCATCACCGACCACCGCATCGACCTGACGATCTACAAGCTCGGCAACGTCATCGACGGCGACCTCGATCCGGTGATCCAGCCGCTCGCGCAGGAATACCAGGCCGAGCTGCTGGCCTCGCTCGAGTAGGAGCAGCGGGCGGGCGGCGCCAGGCCGCAAAACCGGCACCCTGCACTGGACAGGCCGCCCGCGGCGGCGGACGCTATGGGATGCCCGCCACCTGCCGGGCTGGAGGAACACCGATGGGACTGATCATCATCGTGCTGCTCGTGGTCGCCGTGCTCTACCTGGTCGGGATCTACAACGGCCTGGTCAAGGCACGCAACGGGGCGAAGAACGCCTTTGCGCAGATCGACGTGCAGCTCACCCGCCGCCACGACCTGGTGCCGAACCTGGTGGAAGTCGCGAAAGGCTACCTGCAGCACGAGCGCAGCACGCTCGAGGCCGTCATCCAGGCGCGCAACCAGGCAGTCTCGGGGCTGAAGACGGCGGCCGCCAACCCGGCCAGCGCCGGGGCGATGGCGGTGCTCGCCGGGGCCGAGAACCAGCTGACCGGCGCGCTCGGGCGCCTGTTCGCCCTGGCCGAGGCCTACCCCGACCTCAAGGCCAACCAGACGATGATGCAGCTGACCGAGGAGCTGACCTCCACCGAGAACAAGGTGGCCTTCGCCCGCCAGGCCTTCAACGACGCGGTCATGGGCTACAACAACACGCGGGAAGTGTTTCCCAACAACTTCATCGCCGCCAACTTCGACTTCA